>NZ_JBFAAF010000019.1:0-121024 GCF_040639595.1 Micromonospora sp. NPDC023814 | reverse complement strand
GCCCTCGCCGCCGCAGAAGGCGTCGCCATCCCGCAAGAGATCGAAACAGCGCGTTGATGATCTGCAAGCCCTAACTGAACGGCGTTGGTACTAGTCATCGTGAGGACGGTCAGAGGTCGTCGAGCTCGTGCTGGGCCACTGAACTGCGCCGAGCCTGACGAGCTAGCGGGTGATCCGCGTCGATGACGGGCCCTTACCCAGCCGCCAGTCCGACGGCGGCGAGGAGATCGACGAGCCGTTCGAACTGTGGTCGTGACGGCGCCGGAAACCGGTCGGCCGATGGTGGTGACGCGCGCCCGACCAGCGGGCACAGTGGAGCGGTGACGATCGACATCCGCGCTCCCCTGGCCCGCTACGCCGACCGCCTGCACGCCGTGATCGGCGACGGGCACCACGTCGCCTCCCCGCTCGGCGCGTGGCTGCTGCTGGCGCTCGCCGCGCCGGCGACCACCGACGCGACCCGTGCGGCGCTGGAGGAGGCGCTCGGCACCGACGCGAAGACGGCCGCCGAGGCGGCCCGCGTCCTGCTGGAGGCGCCGCACCCGCTGGTGCCGTCGGCGACCGCGTTCTGGCACCGGCCGGGGTCCGTGACCGCCGGGCTCGACGGATGGCGGGCGACCCTGCCCGGGCCGACCGCCACCGGGCCGCTGCCGGAGCAGGCCGGGCTCGACGCGTGGGCCCGCGAGAACACGCTCGACCTCATCGACACGTTCCCGTTGACGGTCACGCCGGAGGTGCTGCTGATCCTGGCCAGCGCCCTGGCCACCCGGGTCTCCTGGATGGACCCGTTCGAGGTGGCGCCCGCCGACGCCCTCGGCCCGGACAGCGCCTGGGCCGGCCGGCTGAGCCGGGCGCTGCGCACCCCGGAGTACGGCCACCGGTGCTGGATCGCGGACACCGCGCGGGCCGGCACCGTCGCCGTGCACGCCGCCGCCGCCCGGCCGGCGCGGACCGCCGACCGCGTAGCCGGGCTGCTGGTGGTCTCGGTCGCCGCCGCGTCCGACGTGCCCGCCGGGGACGTCCTCGCCGCCGCCCACGAGGTCGCGGCGGTCGCCGCCGCCACGCCGGAGGACCACCTGCCGGCGTCCCGGCGTTCCCTGTACGACCTTCCGCTGGGCGACTCTCCGTTGTGGACGCTGCGCGAGGAGCCGGGCGACACGTTCGCGCCGGGCGGCCGGGAGGAGCGGGCGACGGCGGTGCTGCCCTGCTGGTCGGCGGAGAGCCGGCACGGGCTGACGGCACCCGAGCTGGGCTTTCCCGCCGTCGCGCGGGTCTTCGGCGAGCTGCTGGGCGATGCGGGTCTGAGGTTCGAGGTGGCGCAGGCCGCGATGGCCCGCTACGGCCGGTACGGCTTCGAGGCGGCCGCGGTCACCGGCTTCGCCACGCTCGAGTGCCTGCCGCCGCAGGGGACCGTCCGGATCGCCGAGCTGCGCTTCGGCCACCCGTACGCCGTGGTGGCGGTCGCCACCGACGGTCGGGTCGGCGGCAGCGCGGCCGGCCCGTGGGACGGGGTGCCGGTCTTCTCGGCCTGGGTCGCCGACCCCGAGGACGTGCCCGAGGCCGACATCGCCGACCGGTCCGACGGCGATTGAGCCCCCGGGGGCCCGTCAACCGGGCCCCCGGGGAACGACTCACACCCCTGCCGGCACCTTCTCCTCGGCACGCTCGGCGGCACGGGCGGCGAGGCGCTTCTCCCGCTCCTGCGCGCCGATCAGGTCGTCGGGCAGCGAGTCCTCCACCTCGACGTCGAACCGGCGCAGCAGCCGGATCGCGAAGCCGCCGAGGGTGATCAGCACCAGCGCCGCGCCGAAGCAGACGTACGCGAAGCCGATGCCGCGGCCCGGCCCGGTGCCGATCACCGCGCCCACCGACCCGGCGAGCGACCCGCCCGGGGCGAGCATGGGCTCGAACAGGGCGGTCGCGCCGGGGGCGATCAGCGCGAACCCGATCGGCAGGGTCGACCAGGAGATGGTCTGGTTGAGGCTGAACACCCGGCCGTGGAAGCGCTGCGGCACCTTCACCTGGACGATGGTGGCGTAGATCGACTGCGCCGTGGTCATCGCCATCGCCAGCCAGAACGCGCCGACGCAGATCATCGCCACCGAGGCGTCGAGGCCGATCAGCATGCAGCCGACGGCCGTGCCGAGGTTGCCGATCAGCACGCCGATCATGCGCCGGTGCCGGGGGCCGCCCCAGAGCGACATGAGCACGCCGCCGGCGACCGCGCCGAGCGCCTCGGCGAGGGCCACCTGCGCCACCTGCGTCGCGGTGCCGAACGAGAGCACCAGCGGCGTGGTGAGCACCAGGGCGGGCGCCAGGAAGATGTTGCCCAGCGCGAAGTAGCCGAGCATCAACCGGAAGCCCCGGTGCTGCCAGGAGTAGCGCATGCCGTTGGCGATGGCCACCAGCAGCCGCTCCTTGGGCCGCCACCCGAGCAGGTCGGGGAAGCGGACCACGGCCAGGGTCAGCACCGCCACCACGTAGCTCGCCACGTCGATGAGCAGGATGCCCTTGAGCTCGATGGCGGCCAGCAGGCCGGCGGCGAAGACCGGCATCAGCAGCATGGCGAAGCCGTTGGTGAGCTGGGTGATGCCCATCGCGTGGCCGAGGTAGCGCTTCGGCACGAGCTGCGGCACCGCCGACTGGAACGCGATGCGTTGGAACGACCCGGCGACCTGGCTCAACGCCACCAGCAGGTAGATGTTCCACAGCTGGAGGTTGTCGGTCCAGAGCAGCGCGGCCAGCACCAGCTGGATCGAGCCGGCGCTGCTGCTGGCGATCATCATGATCTTCCGGCGGCTGACCCGGTCGGTGATCGCTCCGGCGATGGGCAGCATCAGCACGCCGCAGATCAGGGCGAGCGCCCAGAGCAGCCCGAGGTTGGCCACCGAGCCGGTCTGCGTGAACAGCCAGATCGGCAGGGCGAACGCGGTCAGCGCCGACCCGGTGGTGGAGACCAGCTGCCCTGCGGTGACCGCCACGAACCTGGCCATGGACGGCTTGACCACCGTCTTCTCCGGCCGGTCTTCGACGCCGATGCGCTGGTGGTCGGCGACCCACCAGCCGGCGTCCTCGCCCCGGGCGGCCGGGGTGAGGGCCGAGACGTCGCTGGCCACGACCGCCGGGTGGACCCGGGTGACGATCTCGGCCAGTTCCTCGGCGCGGTACTTCAGGAAGAAGTGCCCGGCCTGGTCGAGCACCACCAGGCCGAGGGTGTCGCTGAGGAACTGCCACTCGGCGTACCGCTCGGTGTGGTAGTCGGTGACCGGGTCCTCCGAGCCGACCACCGAGATGATCGGCACGCGCAGCTTGGCCGCCTGCCGGTCCAGCAGGCCGGTGAAGTACTCCTCCGAGGCCCGGGAGTCGGCCCGCATGTTGCTGATGATCCGGTCCGCCTGCTCCGGATCCAGTTCGTCGGTGTCGACGCCCATCGACTTGAGCCAGCTCGCGTAGTGCCGGTTGCTGCGCAGCTGCTCCATCCGGTTGCGCAGGGTGGCGAACGCGCCCTTCGGGCGGGCGAACGGGAACATCGCCCCGATGTAGAGCGCCTCCAGGTTTCGCCCGGCCGCCTCGACCTTGCGGGCCACCTCGGCGACGATGGCGCTGCCGACGCCGCAGTGGCCGTACAGGGCGATCGGCCC
Source organism: Micromonospora sp. NPDC023814 (assembly GCF_040639595.1). Lineage (NCBI taxonomy): Bacteria > Bacillati > Actinomycetota > Actinomycetes > Micromonosporales > Micromonosporaceae > Micromonospora > Micromonospora sp. NPDC023814. The sequence continues at coordinate 117,383 of NZ_JBFAAF010000019.1, read as the reverse complement.
CTCGACGCGTTCCAGGATCTCCTCGGCGACCCGACTGGTCAGCTCGTCGAACGGCAGGCCGTCCTCGCTGAGGCCCACGTCGTGGCCGGGGATGGCGAGGGACCACAGCGCGTGCCCGGCCGGCAGCGCGTCGGCGAGCGGCTGGTAGACGATCGCGCTGCCGCCACCGTAGGGGACGCAGACGTACGACAGCACGCGCTTGGCCGCCGGGATCGGCTTGGTCAGCTCGTAGAGCAGCCGGCGCGGCCCGTCGGCCTCGGCGCTGCCGGACATGAAGGCGGCCAGCTCGCGGATGGTCCGCTGCTGAAACAGGTCCATCACGCCGACCGGCCGGCCGCCGTGCTCCGCCTTGCGGATCTTCGCCACGACCTGGGTCGCGAGCATCGAGTGCCCGCCGAGGTCGAAGAAGTCGTCGTCGATGCCGAGCGTGTCGACGCCGAGCACCTCCGACCAGATCCCGGCCAGCAGCCGCTCGGTGTCGTCGCGCGGCTCCACCAGCGCCACGGACGCCTCGCGGGTGACCACCGGCGCGGGCAGCGCCCGGCGGTCGAGCTTGCCGTTCGGCGACAGCGGCAGCGCGTCGAGGGTGACGAACGCGCTCGGCACCATGTACTCGGGCAGCGTCTCCTTCAGCGCCGACTTCAGCGTGGCGTGCTCCGCCCCGCCGACCACGTACGCGGTCAGCCGCTTGTCGCCGGGGCTGTCCTCGCGGACGATCACCGCCGCCTCGGCCACGCCCGGCTGCTCGCGCAACGCGCTCTCGATCTCGCCCAGTTCGATCCGCAGGCCGCGCAGCTTGACCTGGTGGTCGATACGGCCGAGGAACTCGATGACGCCGCCCGTGCCGCCCGGGGCGGTACGCCAGCGGGCGAGGTCGCCGGTGCGGTACAGCCGCGCCCCGGGCTCGGCGGAGAACGGGTCCGGCACGAACCGCTCGGCGGTCAGCGCCGGCCGGCGGTGGTAGCCGCGGGCCAGCCCGACCCCGCCGATGTGCAGTTCGCCGGCCACCCCGACCGGGCACTCCTCGCCGCGCTCGTCGAGCACGTGCAGCCGCAGGTTCGCGATCGGCCCGCCGATCGGCACGCTGGTCAGCCCGGCCAGCAGGGCCGGGTCGCAGTGCCAGGCGCTGACGTCGATGGCCGCCTCGGTCGGGCCGTACAGGTTGTGCAGCCCGCACCACGGCAGCCGGGCGGTGAAGTCGACCGCCGAGGCCAGCGGCAGTTCCTCGCCCGAGCAGATCACCCGGCGCAGCGCCGTCGCCGCCTCGACGCCGTCCTCGGCGAGGAAGACGGTCAGCATCGACGGGACGAAGTGGGCGGTGGTCACCCGCTCGGCGACCAGCAGGTCGCGCAGGTAGCCGGCGTCCTTGTGCCCGCCGGGCTTGGCGAGCACCAGCCGGGCGCCCTCGCGCAGCGGCCAGAAGAACTCCCACACCGACACGTCGAAGCTGGCCGGGGTCTTCTGCAGCACCGCGTCGTCGGCGCCGAGCCCGTAGGTCTTCTGCATCCAGTCGAGCCGGTTGACGATGCCCCGGTGGGTGTTCGGCACCCCCTTCGGGCGGCCCGTGGAGCCGGAGGTGTAGATGACGTACGCCAGGTGCCCGGGGCCGGCGACCGGCGCGGGATCGTCCGCCGGCTGGTCGGCCCACACCCGCTCGTCGTCGAGGGCGAGGACCGTGGCGCCGGTGTCCGGCAGCACGTCGCGCAGGTGCTCCTGGACCAGCACCACCGGCGCGGCCGCGTCGGTGACCATGAAGGACAGCCGGTCGGCCGGGTACTCCGGGTCGAGCGGGAGGTAGGCCCCGCCAGCCTTGAGCACACCGAGCAGCCCGGCGACCAGCTCCACGGACCGTTCCGCGCAGACCCCGACCAGGGTCTCCGGTCCCACGCCGGCGGCGCGCAGCCGGTGCGCGACCCGGTTGGCGGCGCCGTTTAGCTCGGCGTACGTGACGTTGCGGCCCTCGAAGGTGACGGCCACCGCGTCGGGGGTGCGGGCGGCCCGCTCCTCGATCGGCCCGTGCAGCGTCTGCGCGGCCGGGAAGTCGGCGGCGGTGTCGTTCCATCCCGCCAGCAGGTCCCGCTCGCCGTCGGAGAGCAGGTCCAGCGCGGAGATCGGGGTGTCGGGGGCGGCCACCACCGCGCGCAGCAGCGTGCTGAGCCGCTGCGCCATCCGCTCCACCGTGTCCCGGGTGAACAGGTCGGTGTTGAAGACCAGCTTGCCGTAGAGCCCGTCGAGGATCTCCACCGCGTGGAACTCGAAGTCGAACCGGGTGGCCCGCAGCTCCATCGGCGTCCAGTCGAAGGTGACGTCGGTGGCGTCGGAGACCTCGTTGAACCGGCCGATCTCGTAGTTCTGCAGCACGAACATCGTCTGGAACACCGGGGAGCGGCTCACGTCGCGGGGCAGGCCCAGCTCGTGCACCACCCTGGCGAACGGCACCTCGCCGTGCTCCAGCCCGTCCAGCACGCTGCGCCGGGTGCGCTCCAGCAGCTCGGCGAAGGTCGGGTCGCCGGCCAGCTCGGCCCGCAGCGGCAGCATGTTGATGAACATGCCGACGACGTTCTCCAGCTCCGGCGCGGAGCGGCCGGCCACGGACGCCCCGACGGCGAAGTCGTCCTGGCCGGCGTGCCGGGCCAGCAGCACCTGGTACGCCGCCAGCAGCGTCATGAACAGGGTGCCGCCGTACGAGCGGGTGAGCGCGTTCAGCCCGTCGGCGGCGGCCCGGTCCAGTCGGAACTCGACGAAGTCGCCGGCGTAGGTCTGGGTGGCCGGGCGGGGCAGGTCCAGCGGGAGTTCCAGCGGGGTGATGCCGGCCAGCCGCTGATTCCAGTAGTCGAGGTGTCCGCGGGCCTGCGGCCCGTCCAGCTCCTGGGCCTCCCAGTGGGCGAAGTCGCCGTACTGGATCGGCAGGGCCGGCAGCTCCCCGCCGTGGTAGAGGGTGATCAGGTCCCGCAGCAGCACGTCGACCGACCAGCCGTCGCCGATGATGTGGTGCTTGCCGAGGAACAGCACGTGGTCCTCGTCGGCCAACCGGATCAGCAGGGCGCGCAGCAGCGGGCCCTCGGCCAGGTCGAACGGCTCGGCGGCGGCGGCGTCCACCAGCGCCTGCGCGGCGGCCTCGTCGGGGGCGTCCACGATGGTCAGCGGCACCTCGACGGAGTCCGCGACCACCACGGTGGGCCGGCCGTCGGCGTCGGCCGGGAACCGGGTGCGCAGCGACTCGTGCCGCCGGCTCAGGTCGGCCAGCGCCCGGCGCAGCGCCGCGACGTCCAGCGGCCCACGCACCCGCAGCGGCACCGCGATGTGGTACGCCGCCTCGCCCGGAGCGAGCTGGTCCATGAACCAGACCCGCTCCTGGGCGTACGACAGCGGCACCTCTGCGTCCGGCGGACGCGGGGTGACCCGGGCGGTGGGCGTGGCGGCCTGCCGTTTGCGCAGGCGCTGCCTGATGAGCGCCTGCCGGGCCGCGTCCCGGGCCGGATCCTTCAGGTCGGTCATCAGGGAGTGTCCTTCTCCGCCGCGAGCAGCGCGGCGACCTCGGTTTCGGAGAGCTCGTCGAGTTCGGCGGCGATCCGCTGCTCGATCTGGGCGGCCAGGTCGGCCACCACCGGGGTGCTGAACAGCGCCCGCATCGGCAGGTCCACGTCCACCTCTGCCCGGATCCGGGCCATGGCCCGCATGCCGCGCAGCGAGTTGCCGCCCAGGGCGAAGAAGTCGTCCAGCGCGCCGACCTTGTCCACCTGGAGGATGTCGGCGTACACCTCGGCGACGAGCGCCTCGGCGTCGGTGCGCGGGGCGACGAACGCGTCGGCGGCCGGGGCGGTGGCCGGGGCGGGCAGCGCCGCGGCGTCCAGCTTGCCGTTCGGCGTCAGCGGCAGCGCGTCGAGACGGACGAACGCCGCCGGCACCAGGTGCGCCGGCAACTCCCGGGCCAGGTCGGCCGCGAGCGCCGCCTCGTCGGCCGCGCCGACGACGTAGCCGACCAGCGTCGGCTCGCCGGAGTCGGTGCGCACCACCACGGCCGCCTCGCGGACGTCCGGCCGGGCCAGCAGGGCCGACTCGATCTCGCCCAGCTCGATCCGCATGCCACGGATCTTGACCTGGTTGTCGCGGCGGCCGAGGTAGTCCAGCGTGCCGTCGGCCCGCCAGCGGGCCAGGTCGCCGGTGCGGTACATCCGCTGCCCCGGCGGCCCGTACGGGCAGGGCAGGAAGCGCTCGGCGGTGAGGCCGGGCCGGCGCAGGTAGCCCCGGGCCAGTTGGTCACCGGCGACGTACAGCTCACCGGCCACGCCCGGCGGGACCGGGTTCAGCGCGGCGTCGAGCAGGTACACCCGGGTGTTCCAGGTGGGCCGGCCGATCGACACCGCCCCGGCGGGAAGCTCCTCCCCCGGCGCGACGCGGGCGGCCACGCAGCCAACGGTCGCCTCGGTCGGGCCGTACTCGTTGATCACGGCGACGCCCGGGTGGGCGGCCCGCCAGTCGGCGAGCTGCTCCGCGGTCAGCGCCTCGCCGCCGATGACCAGGTCGGTCGTCGGCGACAGCTCGGCGTCGAGCAGCGGCAGGTGGCTGGGCGTGACCTTGAGGAACGCCGGCCGGTCGCCGACGCGGGCCGCGGCCTCGTCGATGGCGGCGAGCCGGACGGTGCCGCCGGCGGTGAGCGGGCCGAGCAGGCCGGTGACGGTCAGGTCGAACGACACCGGCGAGTGCAGCAGCGCCGTGCCGGCCAACCCCGGGTAGGTGTCCCGGGCCCAGGCCAGGTAGGCGGTGACCGCCCGGTGCTCCACCACCACGCCCTTCGGGCGGCCGGTGGAGCCGGAGGTGTAGAGGACGTACGCGGGGTGCCCGGGACGCAGCGGGGCGACCCGGTCGGCGTCGGTCAGGTCGGCGTCGTCGCCGTCGACCGGGCCGTCGAGCACCAGCGCGCCGGCGGGCACCAGTCCGGCGGTCTCGGGCGTGGCGAGCACGAGCGCCGGCTCGGAGTCCGCCAGCAGGTAGGCGATCCGCCCGGCCGGGTAGCCGGTGTCCACCGGCACGTACGCGGCGCCGGACTTGAGCACCGCGAGGATCGCCACCACCAGCTCCACGGAGCGGGGCAGGGCCAGCGCGACCCGGGCCTCCGGTCCGGCGCCCCGCGCCACCAGGGTGCGCGCGAGCCGGTTCGCGGCGGCGTTCAGCTCGGCGTACGTCAGCGAGACGCCGTCGCGGACCAGGGCGGTGGCGGTCGGGGTGGCCGCCGCCTGCCGCTCGAACTCGGCGACCAGGGTGGTCGGCGGCACCTCGCGGGCGGTGTCGTTCCAGCCCGACAGCACCAGGCTCCGCTCGGCGTCGTCGAGCAGCGGCAGGGCGGAGATCCGCTGCGCCGGGTCGGCGACGGCCGCGGTCAGCAGCCGGACGTACCGGGCGACCACCGCCTCGGCGGTGACCCGGTCGAACAGCGCGGTGCGGTAGACCAGCCGGCTGTCGCCGGTGGTGATGTCGAACGCGAGGTCGTCCTTGGTGGTGCCCAGCGGCACCGGGTCGAGGCCGGAGTCCGGGATGAAGTTCAGCGCGGTCTGGAAGATCGGCTGCACCGACGGGTCCCGCTGCGGGGCGACGGTCTCGACGATCTTCTGGAACGGGGTCGAGCCGTGCTCCATCGCGTCGACCAGCCCGCCGCGCACCCGGCCGAGCAGCTCCGCGAACGTGGGGTCGCCGGTCAACTCGCAGCGCAGCGCAACCGGGTTGACGAACATGCCGATCAGCGGGGTCAGCTCGGCGGTGTCCCGGCCGGCGGTGGAGACGCCCACCACCACGTCGTCGTCGCCGGAGATCCGGGACAGCAACGCGGTGAACGCGGCGAGCAGCACCATGTACGGGGTGGCGGCGGAGCCGGTGGCGAGCTGACCGACCCGGTCGAGCAGGCCCTCGGGCAGGTCGAAGCGCACCTCGTCGCCGGCGAAGCCGAGCTGCGCGGGGCGCGGCCGGTCCAGCGGCAGGGCGGTCACTGGCGGCGCGCCGGCCAGGTGGTTCCGCCAGAACCCGAGCTGCCGGTCCAGCTCCGCGCCGGTGAGCTGGTCGCGCTGCCAGACCGCGAAGTCGGCGTACTGGATGGGCAGCTCGGGCACGTCGGCGGGCGCGCCGGTCAGCGCGGCCCGGCTGAACGCGGCGAGCTCGTCGGTGAACAGCACCGCCGAGTGGCTGTCGAAGACCGCGTGGTGCACCACGAACAGCACCGCGACCTCGTCGTCGGCGAGCCGGACCAGCCGGGCCCGCCACAGCGGCGGCGCGTCCAGCGGGATCGGCGTGCGGGCCAGCCCGCTCAGCAGCGCCGTCACCTTCTCGTCGCGCTCCGGCCCGGTGAGGCCGCGCAGGTCGTCGACCGGCAGCGCGACCGGCTCGACGGCGCGGACCACCTGGGTGAGGCTGCCGTCGTCCATCCGCAGGTGGGTGCGGAGGGACTCGTGCCGGGCGACCACCCGGCCGAACACCTCGTTGGCCTGCTCCGGGGTGATCCCGGCCGGGAAGCGCCACGGGTTGGAGACGTTGTAGACGGGCGAGTCGGTGTCGAGCTGGTTGGCCACCCAGATTCGCTCCTGGGCGTAGGAGGCCGGGAAGGTCCACTCCTTCGCGGTGCTCATGAGATGGCCTCCCGCACGGAGCGCGGGCGCATGTCCGTCCAGACGGTGTCGATGTGCGCGAGGCACTCCTCGCGGGTGCCGGCGAAGCCGGCCTCGTGCCAGCCCGCCGGGAGGTCGCGGTCGGCCGACCAGATCGAGTACTGCTCCTCGTCGTTGTGGACGACCAGGAATCGGGTTTCGGCCATCACTTCTCTCCAGCGCTCTCGGGGGTGTGCGGTTCGGCCATCGCGACAGCGATCTTGCGGGGGCCGGTGAACGGCTCCCGTCCGTGCGCGGCGGTCATGTTGTCGACCACCAGCACGTCGTCGCGCTGGTAGTCGAAGCGGACGCTGGCCGCCCGGTACGCGGCCCGCAGGTGGTCCATGACGTCGGCGGGAATCTCGCCGCCGTCGCCGTAGTAGGTGTTCGACGGCAGCCCCTCGGGGCCGAACATGGCCAGCAGCCCCTCCTGGTAGTCCTTCGGGAGGGTGCTCAGGTGGAAGAACGTGGCGTGGTTGAACCAGCGGGGGGTGTCCGAGCCGGGCCGGTGGTGCACCACGTCGCGGATCGCGCGGGTACGCAGCCCGTCCTTGCCGAGCCACTCCAGCTCGATCCGGTTCGCCGCCGCGTACGCCTCGACCTCGGCGCGGTCGTCGGTGTTGAACACGTGCTGCCACGGGGTGCCGAAGTCGCCGTGGAAGTTGCGCACCAGCATCCAGCGGCGGCGGACGAACTCCTCGCGCACCGCCGGATCGATCTCCGCGTACACCCGGCGCACGTCCGCGAGCGGGGTGGCGCCCTGCGTCTCGGGCGGGGTGATGCAGTAGAAGAACAGCGTCAGCGGCCAGCGGGCCTGGTACGAGTTCTCGTTGTGCAGGAAGATCTCCTCGTCCGGCGGGTAGTCCGTCGAGGTGTAGACGCGGCCGGCGATGGCGTGCCGGGGCGACGAACGTTCGGTGTAGACCAGCGGCTCGCCGGACAGCGCCCGCACCACCCGGTCGAAGCCCTCGACGCCGCCGACGTCGAACCCGCGGAACAGCAGCCCGCCGTGCTCCACGAGGCTCGCGCGCAGTTCCGCGCGGCGGGCGGCGATCAGGTCGGTCAGCTCCCGGCCGTCGTTCTCGACGACCACCGGCAGTGTGGCGATCGTGTCGCTCATTGCTTCCTCACTCCTGTTGTCGCTCGTCGTCACGCGCGGGGCAGCCGCGGGATGCCGGGGGTGGTCGGCGCGGGCGGTTCGTCGGTGGGGGCGGCGGCGGCCCGCATCTCCTCGATCCGCGCCGCGATCCCGGCCACGGTGGGAGTCTCGAAGAGGCTGCGCATCGGCAGCCGCACCCCGGTCGCCTTGCGCATCGCGGCGATCAGCTGCACCGCCACCAGGGAGTTGCCGCCGAGGGCGAAGAAGTCGTCGTCGACGCCGACCTCGGCGACCCCGAGCCCGTCCTGCCAGACCCGGGCGATGGTCATCTCCAACTCGGTGCGGGGCGCGGCCGAGCCGCCGCCGGTGCCGGACGGCGCCGAGGAGGTCGTCTCCGGCTCGTTCTCCAGGCTCTCCGTGGTCACTCGGCCGGCGCGGCTGCGGATGTCCGCCACCGTCCGCGTGGCGATCACGACCTGGGCACCCAGCCCGGCGGTGAGACTGCGCCGGAACGCCTCCACCCCGTCCACCGGCCGGATGTCCTCGGTCGGCCCGGCGGAGGTCGCCGCCGGGTCCGCCTCCGACGCGGCGGCCAGCCCGCCGGTCACCGCGCCCTGGTCGACCCGCCGCAGCACGAAGTCGCTGATGGCGACGAGCTCCCGGCCGTCGGCGTCGCGCAGCGACAGGTCGGCGGCGACCACCTCGGCGGTGGCGCTGTCCCGGTGCCGCAGGTGGCTGTCGAACCGCGCCGGCAGCGACCCGCGCACCACGATCCGCCCGTACGACAGCGGCAGGTAGGTGCCGGAGCCCTGGCCGCGGCCGAACGCGGTCGCCACGTCCAGCAGCGCCGGGTGCAACCCCCACGACGGCAGGTCCCCGACCGCCTCGGCGGGGGCCTCGACGCGGGCCAACTCCTCGCCGTCGCCCAGCACGTGCTCACGCAGCGCCGTCCAGCGCGGCCCGAAAGTCAGCATGCTGGTGCGGCCCCGGCCGAACGACGAGTCGTCGTCGACCCGGCGGCCCGCCACGGCCGGCAGCACCGCCGGCGGGGCCGGCTCGACCGTCCAGCCCGCCGCCCCGCGCACGTGGGTGCGGGACTGGCCGGCGGCGAGGCTGCACACGGCGAAGTCGACGCCTTCGTCGGTGGGGGTCAGCTCCACCCGGTACTGGGCGACGGTGCCGTCGGGCACCGAGAACGGCTCCAGGAACACGACGTCGCGCAGCTCCACGGCGGCGTCCCCGGCCGGGGCGGGCAGCGCGGCCGTCACCGCCGCGCGGACGGACTCCAGGTGGGCGGTGCCCGGCACCACGGGCACCCCGCCGATGCGGTGCTCGTCGAGCAACCAGTGGCTGGTGGCGGAGACGAGGCCGTGCAGCACCGTCCCGTCCGCGCCGGTGACCTTCGTGGTGAGCACCGGGTGGTCCACCGGGCTGGTGACCGTGTCCCGCCCGGCGGCCCGGAAGCCCGCCGGGGAGTTGGTCTCCACGGCCATGCCCACCTCGGCCCAGCCGCCCCAGTTCTGCGACACCACCGGCGCGCGGAAGCCGACCCCGGCCCGGGCGTACGCGTCGAGGAAGTTGTTCGCCGCGCAGTAGTCGACCTGGCCGAAGCCGCCGATCACTGCGGTGATCGAGGAGCAGAGCACCACGAAGTCCAGTGGCAGGTCGCCGAAGACCCGCGCCAACGCGAGGGTGCCGGCGAGCTTCGGCGCGAGCACCCGCTCCGCCTCGGCCCGCTCCTTGATCTCGGCCATGCCGCCGCCGGGCAGGCCGGCCGCGTGCACGATGCCGTCGATGCCGCCGTACGCCCGCTCGGCCTCGGCCCGGACCCGGGCCAGGTCGGCCGGGTCGGTGACGTCGGCGGCGAGCACCAGCACCTCGGCGCCGGCCGCCTCCATCCGGCGGATCGCGGCGATGGCCCGGCCGGCCCGGTCGCCGCCGTGCACGGCCAGGTGGTCGTCCCACTCCTCGCGGGCCGGCAGCCCGGAGCGGGCCAGCAGCACCAGCTTCGCCCGGGCCCGGGTGGCGAAGTCCTCGGCGAGGGTGATGCCGATGCCGCCGAGGCCGCCGGTGATGACGTACCGGCCGCCCTCGCGCAGCGCCCCCGGCTCGCCCTCGGCGTCGACGGTCACCTGCTCGTAGCCGGTCACCCAGCGGCGTCCGCCGCGCAGCGCCACCTCGGGCCGCTCCGGGTCGACCGGGCGGCGCAGCTCGGCCACGAGGGCGCGCTCCCCCGCGTCGGCCGGGCCAGCGTCGACCAGCCGGACGGTCAGGCCGGGCACCTCGGCCGGGAGCACCCGGGCCAGGCCGGCCAGGGTGGCGTGCTCCGGCCGGGTCAGGTCGGCGCCCGTCACGTCGCCGATGCCGGCGGTGACCAGGTCCAGGGTGAACGCCCCCTCCTCGGCGGTCAGGCCGGCGCCCGCCAGGGCCTGCACCAGGTGCAGCGCACTGAAGAAGCCCCGGTCCTGGGCGGCCCAGGTGGCGGCGATGTCGGCGCCGGTCGGCTCGCCGTCGAGGGCGAACGCGTGCACCAGCCGGGTCGGCACGCCGTCCGCGGCGAGGGCCGCGACCAGCGCGTCGTAGTCGTCCCGGACGCCGGGGCGCAGCCGCCAGCCGTCGCCGTCGGCGGCGAAGCCCTCGCCGGGGCGTACGGTCAGCGCCTGCTCTCCCGCCGCCCGCAGCGCCGCGACCAGCGCGTCGCCGCGCGGGCCGTCGGCGAGGACCAGGCAGCGGCCCAGCGGCGCGGTGCGCGGCTCGGGGGCCGCCTGCCGCCAGACCGGCACCGCGAACCACTCGGGCAGGGGCTGGGGCCCCGTCTCGGCCGGCGCGGCGGCGCCCGCCTGCACCGGGTCCGGGTCGACCCAGTAGCGGCGCCGCTCGAACGGGTACGTCGGCAGCGGCACCCGCCGCGCGTCCGGGTCGGAGCCCAGCCGCACCGGCGTGCCGGCGCACCAGAGCGCCGCGGCGGTGCCGAGCAGGGTGGCCAGGTCGCCGGTGGGCTCGCCCGGACCCGGCAGGCTGCCCAGCGGGACGAGCTTGCGCTGCGCCTCGGACGCCTTGGCCACCTGCATCCGGGCCAGGTTCGCCAGCTGGCGGCCCGGGCCGCACTCCACCAGCGACCAGGTGCCCTCGGCGAGCAGGGTGGCCACGCACGCGCCGAAGCGGACCGGCTGGCGCAGGTGCGCCGCCCAGTACGCCGGATCGGTGGCCTGCTGCTCGGTGATCCAGGTGCCGGTCACGTTGGACAGGAACGGGATCGCCGGCGGCCGCAGCGTGACCGTCGCCATCAGGGCGGTGAACTCGGCGAGGATCGGTTCCGTCATCGGCGAGTGGAAGGCGTGCGAGGTGCGCAGCGCCTTGGTCTTGGCGCCGACCGTGTCGGCGAAGGCGGCGACCGCGTCGCTCGGGCCCGCCACCACGCAGGTGCCCGGGCCGTTGACGGTGGCGATGGCCAGCCCCTCGGGCAGCCGCTCGGCGACCACCGACTCGTCCAGCGGCACGGCGAGCATCGACCCCGGCGCTACGGACTGCATCAGCCGGCCCCGGGCGGCGACCACCCGCAGCGCGTCCGGCAGGCTCAGCACCCCGGCCACCGTGGCGGCGACGTACTCGCCGATCGAGTGGCCGATCATCGCGGCCGGCCGCACGCCGGCGGACTGCCAGAGCACGGCCAGGGCGTACTCGACGACGAACAGGGCGGGCTGGGTGTAGCGGGTCTCGGTGAGCTTCTCCCCCGCCTCCGGGTCGCGGCCGAGGATCAGGTCGCGGACGTCCAGGCCCAACTCGGGGCGGAGCAGCTCGGCGCACTCGTCCACCACCGCCGCGAAGCCCGGCTCCTCGGCGTAGAGCTGCGCGCCCATCCCCGCGTACTGGGAGCCCTGGCCGGAGAAGAGGAACGCCGTCCGGGGCGCCGGGCCCTCGACCACGCCGGCCTGCCGGCGGCGCTTGGTGCGCAGCGCGGCGACCGCGTCGGCCAGGTCGGTGGCGACCACGGCGACGCGGTGCGGGTACTGCTGGCGGCCGACGTGCAGGGTGTGCGCGACGTCGGCGAGGTGCTCCGGCCCGCGGTCGGTGGCGGACTCCAGGTGCGCGGCGAGCCGCTGCACGGCCGTGTCCAGCGCGCCGGCGGTCTTCGCCGAGACGTGCAGCAGCTGCGCCGGGCGGACCCGCCGCTCCCGGTACGCGGCCGGCGCCTGCTCCAGCACCACGTGCGCGTTGGTGCCGCCGATGCCGAACGAGCTGACCCCGGCGCGGCGGGGCGTGCCGTCGGTGTCCCACTTGGTCAGCGTGTTCGCCACGTAGAACGGGGTGTCGGCGAACTCGATCGCCGGATTCGGCGTCTCGTAGTTGATGGTCGGCGGGATCAGGCCGTGCTCCATGGCGAGCACCGTCTTGATCACGCTGACGATGCCGGAGGGCTGGCTGAGGTGACCGATGTTGGACTTCACCGAGCCGATGCCGCACCAGCCCCGCTCGTCGGTGTCCTTGGTGTAGACGGCGGAGAGCGCGGCGACCTCGATCGGGTCGCCCATCGCGGTGCCGGTGCCGTGCGCCTCGACGTAGCTGATGGTGCGCGGGTCGACGTCGGCCATCGCGACGGCCTGGGCGATCGCCTCCATCTGCCCGTCGACGCTCGGGGCGGTGAAGCCGACCTTGCCGGCGCCGTCGTTGTTGATCGCGTTGCCGAGCACCACGGCGCGGATCGCGTCGCCGTCGGCGATCGCGTCGGAGAGCCGCTTGAGCAGGGTCACCCCCGCGCCGCTGCCCCAGACCGTGCCGTTCGCGTCCGCGTCGAACGGGCGGCACCGGCCGTCGGGCGAGGTGAAGCCGTCCATGCCCAGGTAGCCGACGTGCGGCAGCTCGATGTTGACGCCGCCCGCGAGGGCCATGTCGCACTCGCCGTTGCGCAGCGCCTCGCAGGCCAGGTGGAACGCGACCAGCGAGGTGGAGCAGGCGGTGTGCACGGTCAGGCTCGGCCCGCGCAGGTCCAGCCGGTACGACACGTTGGTGGCCACGTAGTTCGGGGAGTTGCCGGTGGCCAGCGAGACGGTGCCGTGGAGGTTGCCGCCGACCCGCTTGTTGCGCAGCACGTAGCGGTGCAGGTAGGTGTTGCCGCCGGTGCCGGCGTACACGCCGATCGAGCCGTCGTAGCGGGTCGGGTCGTAGCCGGCGTCCTGCAGCGCGGTGTAGCAGGACTCCAGGAACAGCCGGTGCTGCGGGTCGGTGATCTCCGCCTCGCGGGCGGTCATGCCGAACAGCCCGGCGTCGAACTCGTCGTACCCGTCGACGAGCGGGGCGCGGTTGACCCAGCCCGGGTCGTCGACCTCGTCGGCGGTGGCGCCGCGGGCGAGCTGCTCCTCCCGGGTCAGCTCGGTGGCCGACTCGACCCCGTCGACCAGGTTGCGCCAGAACTCGTTCACGTCGGCCGCGCCGGGCAGGCGGGCGGCCAGCCCGACGATGGCGATCGGTTCGATGCCGTCGCCCTCGGGGAGGTCGGTTGCGGTCGGGTTGCTCATCAGGCTGTCCTTCGTCACGCGGTGCCGCCGGGGCGGCGGGGTGGGTTGCGGCGGGTACGACTGCGCCGGGCGGCGGCGCGCAGCGCGGCGCGGGCCAGCTCCGGTCGGTCGGCGGCGCCGTCGAGGCTGGCGGCGAGCGCCCGGATGGTGGGGTGGCGGAAGAGGTCGAGCATCTTGATCGAGCGGCCGGTGGCGGCGGTGAGCCGGGCGTGCACGGCGGCCAGCGCCAGCGAGTGCCCGCCGATGTCGAAGAAGTTGTCGGTGACGCCGACCTGGTCGCGTTCGAGGACCTCGCGCCAGATCCCGGCGATCAGCTCCTCGGTGTCGGTCAGCCCGTCCGGGCCGGCCGGCAGCACGCCGCGCGGCGCCTCGCCGGCGGCGACGGTCATCGCGCCGAGCTGGGGCGTGGCCACCGTCGGGCGGGGCAGCTCGGTGGCCACCCGGTCGGTCGGCGTGTCCGGCGCGGCGACCAGCGCGCCGACGAGGGCGGCCAGGTCCGCCAGCAGGTCGTCGATCCGGCCGGCGTCGAAGAGGTCGGGGTTGTAGACCACCTCGACGCCGCACCGGCCGGCCCGCTCCACCACGTAGACGGTGATGTCGAACGGCGAGCCGGGCTTGGGCACCGCGACGGGGTCCCCGTCCAGGCCGGTCAGCGCCAGCCGGGGCGGGACGAAGTTGAGCACGTTGAACAGCACCTGCACCAGCGGCGCGCGGGAGGTGTCCCGGCCCACGGCGAGCGCCTCGACGATCCGCTCCAGCGGGGCGCCGGGGTGGGCGGTCGCCTCGTGCAGCTCGCCGGCGCACCGGTCGACCAGCTCGGCGAAGCTGGCCGCGCCGCCGCGCACCCGCACGGGCACGGTGTCGATGAAGAAGCCCACCACGTCGTCGAACGCGGCCAGCCGGCGGTCGGCGACGACGGCGCCGACCACGTGGTCGTCGCGGCCGGTGAGCCGGCGCAGCAGCTCGCCGAAGCCGGCCAGCAGCACCGCCGCCACGGTGGCGCCGCGCCGCTCGGCCAGCTCCCGCACCCCGCGGTCACACGCCTCGGGCAGCCACACCGCCGCCTCGGCGCCGGCGTAGGTGGCCACCGCCGGCCGGGGCCGGTCGCGGGGCAGGTCCAGCACGGTGGGCACGTCGCGCAGGTGCGCCACCCACCAGTCCAGGTCGGCGGCGCCGCGACGCCGGTCCCGCTCCGCCCGCCAGACGGCGTAGTCGGCGTACGTGGCGGGCAACGCGGGCAGCGTCGGGCTGCCGCCCGCCAGCGCCCGGTCGTACGCCGCCGCGAGGTCGTCGTAGAGCGGCTTCTCGGACCAGCCGTCGAAGACCGCGTGGTGCAGGGTGATCGCCAGGACGTGCTCCTCCGGCCCGAGCCGGTAGACGGTCACCTGCCAGGGCGGCCCGGTGGCCAGGTCGAAGGAGTGCGCCGCCCCGGCGGCGAGCATCCCGGCCAGGTCCGCCTCGGCGTCGGCGCTGCCGGTCAGGTCGACCACCGGGACGGCCACGTCGGTCGGCTCCTCGCAGACCGCGTACGGCACGCCGGCGGTCTGCGGGATGCGCCAGCGCAGCACGTCGTGCCGTTCGGCGACCGCCCGCAGCGCCGCCCCGAGAGCGGCGGTGTCCAGCGGGCCGCGCAGCCGGTGCGCCACCGCGATGTTGTAGGGAGCGCTGGAGGGGGCGAGCTGGTCGACGAACCAGAGCCGGCGCTGCGGCGCGGAGAGGGTGGGCGGGTTGCCGGTGGTCAGCCCGTCGCCGTCTGCGGGGGCGGCGGCGGTGATCCGCTCCACCAGGCCGGCCAGGGTGCGGCCGGTGAACACGTCCCGGGTGTCGACGTGCCGGCCCAGCTCGGCCCGGAGCGCGGCGACCAGGCGCATCGCGGCGATGGAGTTACCGCCGGCGGCGAGGAAGTCGGTCTCCGGGGTGGGCGTCCCGCCGAGCAGCCGGCCCCAGATCCGGGCCACCGCCGCGGCGAGCGGCTCGTCGGCGTCGACGGGCCCGGCCGGGACCGGGACGTTGGCGGTGGCGGCCAGCGCGCGCAGCGCCGGCCGGTCCAGCTTGCCGGTGGTCGGGCTGACCGGCAGGGCGTCGCGGCGCAGCACCCGGGTCGGCAGCATCGCGGCGGTCAGCCGGGGCAGGGCGTACGCCCGGAGCCGCTCGTCGTCGGGGGCGCCGGCCGGGGTGAGGAAGGCGACCAGCTCGGTGCCGGCCGGGCCGGGGACGGCCTCCACGGCGACCTGCCGTACGCCGGGCAGGTCGGCCAGCACGGCCTCCACCTCGCCCAGCTCGATGCGCTGGCCCCGGATCTTGACCTGCCGGTCGATGCGGCCGAGGTAGACCAGCCGGCCGTCGGGCTCCTGCCGAGCCAGGTCGCCGGTGCGGTAGAGCCGCTGCCCCGGGTGCTCGCCGAACGGGTCGGGGACGAACCGCTCGGCGGTCAGGCCGGGCCGGCCGAGATAGCCGTCGGCCAGCCCGGGACCGCCGACCAGCAGCTCGCCGGCCTCCCCCGGCGGCACCGGGCGCAGCCCGGCGTCGACCACGTACACGCGGTGGTTGGGGACCGGGCGGCCGATCGGCACCGGGTCGGTCTCGGCACCGGTCAGCCCGCCGCTGACCGCCATCACCGTGGCCTCGGTCGGGCCGTAGGCGTTGACGAAGAGCCGGCCGGGGGCCCAGCGGGCGGCCAGCTCGGCCGGCACCGCCTCGGCGCCGCAGAGCACCACCCGCCAGGCGGGCAGCTCCGCCGGGTCCAGCATGGACAGCACGGTCGGGGTGAGGAGTCCCCAGTTCACCTCGTGCGCGGCGATGAACCGGGCCAGCCGCACCGGGTCGGCCCGGTCGTCGGCGCCGACGAGCTGGACGGCGCCGCCGAGCAGCAGCGGCACGAAGAGGTCGATGATCGCCGCGTCGAAGCCGAGCGAGGCGTAGCCGAGGCTGCGTACGCCCGCGTCGGCACCCGTCACCGCGGCGCAGCCGGTGACGAACTCGACCACGCTCCGGTGGGTGACGACCACCCCCTTGGGGCGGCCGGTGGAGCCCGAGGTGAACAGCACGTACGCGGGGTCGCCGGGGCGGGCCGGGCAGGCGGCCAGCGGCGCCGGCCCGGGCAGCCCGATCGCCTCGACGCCCGGCACGTCGCCGAACTCGGCCACGGCGGCGTCACCGACCACCACGGACACCCCCGCGTCGGCGACCATCTCCCGCAGCCGCCGGCGGGGGCCGCCCGGCTCCAGCGGCACGTAGCAGCCGCCGGCGAAGAGCACCCCGAGCACGGTGGCCACGAGGTCGGGGGTGCGGGCTCCGCAGACGCCGACCCGCGTCTGCCGGCCGACACCGCGCCCGCGCAGCGCGGCGGCCACCCCGGCCGCCCGGCCGACCAGCTCGGCGTAGGTGAGCCGGGTGTCCCACTGGCGCACCGCGACCGCGTCCGGGGTCCGGGTGGCCTGGGCGGCGACCAGCTCAGCCAGCGTCGCGTCCGGCCACGGCAGGGTCTCCCCGTGGACGGCGCTGATGGACAGGATGTCGGTCACCCGTTCTCTCCCCGGTGGCTCACTGGATCGGTGATCTGCAACCGCAGCTCGCTGACGTAGCCGCGGCCCCGCGCGTCGGTCACCCAGGCGTCCGCCGGGTCCGGCAGCAGCTCGCCGACCGTCACGGTGACGTCGGGGCCGCTCTTCGCGGCGGCGTCGACCATGGCGCAGAGGGACTGGGCGTGCAGTGGGGCGGTGAGGTCGACGTAGCAGGGCTTGATCTCGGTGCCCACCTTGACGAACACCCGCTCGGGCAGCCCGAGACCCGCCCGCCACCGGCGCACGGCCAGGAACCGCTCGGCCTCGCCGGTGACGCCGGCCAGGCCGGTCTCCGCCACCGTCGTCCGCCAGGTCCGCCGCGCCACGACCAGCCGGTCGATGGTGATCCGGGGCGTGTGCGGGGCCGGCGCGAGGAGCTTGAAGGTGTCCAGCAGCAACGCGCCGAGCAGGTTGGCGAAGATCTCCATCAGCGGCCAGCGGGTGCCGTCCGGCAGCACCGCGAGCCACTCGTCGCCGTCGTTCTCCACCCGCGCCTCGGTGGCGCGGACCAGCCGGTCGACGTCGGCGCCCCGGGCCGTGTCGATGCCGAACTGGCGGTCCCGGGGACCGTTGAGCGCGTACGTGATGCGGGTCGTCATCCGCGGGAAGCTCTCCGGGTAGAGCACCCGCGCCCGGGCCGGCCCGAGTTCGGCGTCCAGCGCGGCCCGCAGCGACGGCTGGTCGGGGTGGAACGGGGTCAGCACCGCGCTGTCGAACGGGACGTACGCCGGGTGCAGCTCGCCGAGGACGAGCAGGAAGTCGCCCCGGTTGAGGGCGTCCAGCCCGGTGGCGGCGATCTGCACGTCCGGGCTGTGGATCCGGGCGGACGGCCAGCCGGGACGGTCGGCGGCGAACAGGGCGCGGGCCCGCTCGGCCAGGTCGGCGCTGCGCAGCCGCAGCTCGGTCTGCCCCGGGGCCACCGTGTCCAGGCCGATGAGCTCCGCCCAGCGGGCGGTCAGCCCGGCGCCGGCCTGGGCGATCGGGCCGTCCGGGGCGAGCAGCAGCCCCTGGGCCAGGGCCCAGATGTCGGCCAGCCGCACCGGCCCGTCGCCGCGCAGCTCGGCGTGCAACTCCGCGAAGAGCCGTTCGCAGGCGGCACCGACCTCGGCGGTCAGCCAGCGCGCGGCCGTCAGCACGATCGCCAGCGGCTCGGCCAGCGCGTCCAGCACCCGGGAGCCGACCGTGAAGTCCAGGTCGCGGGCGGTCTCCTCGTAGAGCACCGTGCGGCCGGCGTACATCTGCCCGGCCTGCCGGGTGGCGGGCCGGCCGGTGATGGCGGTGAACTCGGCGTTCAGCGCGGCCAGCGCGGCGCCGAGCCGGTCCGGGTCCCCGGCCGCCGCGGCCACCTCGTCGCGCGCCGCGCGCAACCGGTCGAACGCGGCCGCCACCTCGGCGCGGACGGACGCGTCGCCAATGGCCTCGATCCGCTCTCCCAGCACGCGCTCGGCGTCCGGGCTGACCGGCAGGCCGGCGTCCCAGGTCAGCAGGCTCCGGTCGACCAGCCGGTCGAGCAGCAGGTAGCAGTCGTCGGCGCTGCGCAGCCCGGCCTCCCCGCCGGCGAGCAGGCGCTCCACCAGGGTGACCGCCGGGGTGCGCCCGTCGCAGGCGGCGAGCAGCCGGGCCTCGGCGCCGGTCAGCTCGGTCGGCGGGAGCAGCGGGCGGGTGACCTGCCGGCCGGAGAGGCTCAGGTGCGGCGGCAGCGTCGGCGCCCACCAGCGCCGCACGGCCAGGTCGTCGGCGAGCCGGTCGGCGTACGCGATCAGCGCCCACGCCTCGAAGTGGACCTGACGCCGGGACACCAGCGCGGGCCCGGGCCGCAGTCGGGTAGCCGGCTCGTCGGGATCGATCCGGCCCCAGCAGACCGGGCCGAAGAACCCGATCGTCTCCGCCTTGCCGCAGTAGCGCTGCCAGTAGCGCAGCAGGCTCAACTCGCGCTTGCGGCGCCGCACGTTGCGCACCGTCGGGTCGGTGCGCAGCAGGCCGTCCAGCGCGATCAGCATCTCCGCGTTCTGCCAGGTGACCGCCTCACGCAGCAGGGGGTCGGCAGCGATCTCGCCGGCCACCGCGGAGCCGTCGGCCAGCGCCGCGGCGAATGCCTTGTCGAACACCTCGGTGGCGGCCTCGTCGGACAGCAGGGCGTCGGCGGCCGCCGCCGCCTCGGGCGCGGCGAAGGCGGCCAGCCCGGCCGCCGGGAAGCCGGCGGTACGCAGGACGACGTCGCGAAACACCGACCAGCCGGTGTCGCCGAGCGGGATCCGGTGGCTCATGACTGCACTCCGCTTCGCTCCGTGCCGCCATGAGGCACCAATGCGCTGTACCGATGATTCACTCGCTGACGCTCGCTCATCGGGCGTCCTCCCGCTCGTCGGCGTCCACGATGTGCAGCCGCAGCTCGCTGAAGTAGCGCCGGCCGGCCGCGTCGGGCACCCAGGCGTCCCCGACCGTGGGCAGCATCTCGCTGACCATCAGCGAGGCGTCGTCGCCGCCGTCGGTGCGGGCGGCCCGCACCATCGCGCAGAACATGGCGCTGAACGCCGGGCTGCTGAGGTCCACGAAGCAGGGCTTGGTCTCGGTGCCGAGCTTGATGTAGACCTGCTCGGGCAGCCCGAGGCGGCGGCGCCAGTCCCGGACCGCGAGGAACCGTTCCCGTTCGCCGGTGACGGTGGCGAGCCCGCTCGCGCCGACCGTGGTGCGCCAGGTCTGCCGCGCCACCACCAGCTCGCCGACCGTGATCCGGGGCGTGTACGGCGCCGGGCTGACCAGCTTGAACCCGTCGACGGCGTGCGCGCTGAGCAGCGGGGAGAAGAGCTCGGGCAGCGTCCAGCGCTGCCCGTCCGGGCCGGTGGCGACCAGCCGGCCACCCTCCTCGGTGACGGTCAGGTCGACCGTGGGCAGCACCCGGTCCGGGTCGGCGCCGGGCGCGGGCGCGAAGGCCAACTGCCGGTCGGTCGGCCCGGTGAGCGCCTCGGCGACCCGGCTGGTGCGCCGGGGCCAGTCGGCCGGGGTGAGCAGCCGGATCCGCCGCTCGCCGAGGTCCTCGGTCAGCGCGTCGCGCAGCCGGCCCACGTCCGGATGCGAGGGGGTGAAGACCTGGCAGTCGAAGGACGCCCAGGCGGCGTGCAGCTCGCCGAGGACCACGGTGTAGTCGCCGCGCGCCAGCGCCTCCGCGTCGGCGGCGCAGATCTGCAGGTCGGGGCTGTGCAACCGGGCGTTGGGCCAGGCCGGTCGCTCGGCCGGGAAGGCCTCGGCGACCCGGGTGGCCAGGTCGGCCACCGGCAGCCGGACCTGCGTCGTCCCGGCCGGCAGCGCGGCCAGGCCGAACAGTCCGGCCCAGCGGTCGGCGAACTCGGCGGCGACCGCGTCGACCGGCCGGGCGCCGTCGCCCCAGAACAGGCCCTGCGCCAGGAACCAGAGGTCGGCCAGGGACACCTGGCCGCCGCCCGCCTCGGCGCGCAGCTCGTCGTACAGCTCGCGGAACGCCGCGTCGTACGCCCGCTCCAGCGCGTCGACCAACCAGCGGGCCGCCTGGAGCAGCATGGCGAGCGGGGCGGCGATCCGGTCGAGCAGCGGCTTGCTGAAGACCACGTCGAGGTCCCGGCTGGTGTCCTCGTAGCAGAGGGTGCGGCCGGCGTACATCTGGCCGGCGCGGCGGCGCGGGGGCTGCCCGGTCAGCTCGGTGAAGGTCGCGTCGAGCGCGTCCAGGGCGGCGCCGAGCCGCTCCGGGTCGCCGGCGGCGGCGGCCACGGCGTCCCGGGCGGCGCACAGCCGGTCGAAGCCGGCGCGGGCGTCCTGCCGGGCGGGCTCGTCGCCGATCTCCTCGATCCGCCGCCGCAGCACGTCCTCCGCGTCGGGGCTCACCGGCAGCCCCGCGTCCCAGGTGATCAGCTCGCGCTCGACCAGCCGGTCGAGCAGCGCGTAGCCGTCCTCCGCCCGGCGCAGCCCGATCGTCGGGTCGGCGACCAGCTCGCGGGCCGGGCGCCGGCCGTCGGCGGCGGCCAGCAGCGCCGCCTCCACCGGCGTGAGCGACACCGGCGGCCGGCCCGGCCGGCGGACCGTGCGGTCGGCGAGGCTGAGCTGCGGGCAGAGCATCGGCGCCCACCAGGCGCGCACCGCCACGTCCCGGCCGATCCGGTCGGCGTAGGCGCTGAGCGCCCAGGACTCGAACCACACCCAGCGGCGCCGGGTCAGGCCCGGGCCGGGGCGCACGTCGGCGGTCTCCGGGCGCGCCGGGTCGAGGGTGACCCAGCAGCTCGGGCCGAAGAAGCCGACCGTCTCGTTCTTGCCGCAGTACCGCTGCCAGTACTTCAGCAGGGCGCGTTCCCGGTCCCGCCGCCGCACGTTGCGCGCCGGGTCGGGGCCGCCCCGCGCCAGGCCGTCCAGCGCGACCACGGCGCCCCGGTTCTGCCAGGTGACCGCCTCCCGCAGCAGCGGATCGGCAGCCAGCTCGGTGATCCGGCGCCCGGTCGCCGTCACCGCCTCGGCGAACTCCTTGTCGAACCGCTCCGCGCCGTCGCCGGTGGCCAGCAGCTCGTCGGCGGCCGCTGCGGCCTGCGGGGCGGACAGCATGGTCAGGCCCTCGGCGGGGAAGCCGGTGGTGCGCAGGATGGCGTCCCGCCACACCGACCAGCCGGTGTCGCCGAGTGGCACCCGGTGCCCGGCCGGGGCCGCGCCGGTCCCGACCGTCGCCGCCGCCGGGACGGCAGCCGCCGGCTCCGGGCCGGCGGCCACGGACCCGTCGAGGTCGGCGCGGATCGCGGCGAGCAGCTCGGGGAGCCGGTCGTTGAGGAAGAAGTGCCCGCCGTCGATCTCGTGCAGGGTGAAGCCGGCGGCCGTGTGCTCACGCCAGCCGTCGCTGTGCTCCCGGGCGACGGCGCGGTCGTGCCGGCCGCTGAACGCCACGATCGGCACCGGCAGCGGCTCCTCCGGCGTGTAGCGGTAGCTGTCGACCCGGCCGAAGTCGGCGCGCAGCAGCGGCAGCAGCAACTCGACCAGCTCGGGGTGCGCCAGCAGCTCGGCCGGCAGGCCGCCGCCGGCGCCGAGGCGGCGCAGCAGCTCGTCGTCGTCCACGCCGGACAGCCCGTCGAAGAGGCTGGCCGCGGTCACGTGCGGGGCGCGGGCGCCGCCGACGTAGAGCCGCAGCGGCAGCGGACGGCCGGCGCCGCGCAGCTCGCGGACCACCTCGAAGCCGACCCGGCCGCCCATCGAGTGGCCGTAGATCGCGTACGGGCCGCGGACCCGGTCGGCGATGGCGGACGCGACGTCGGCCACCCGGAACTCCGGGTCCTCGCTGATCCGGTTCTCCCGACCCGGGAGCTGCACCGGCAGCACCTCGACGTCCGGGCCGAGCCCGTCCTGCCAGCGTCGGAAGACGCTCGCGCCGCCGCCGGCGTAGGGCAGGCAGAACAGTTGCACCGGTGCCGGGTCACGGCGGCCGGCGGAGACGAACCAGTTCACCGCGCGCCTTTCTGAGGGGGGTCGATCCAGTACCGCTGGCGCTGGAACGGGTAGGTGGGCAGCCCGGTCCGCCGGACCGAGCCGTCGGGGTGCAGCTCGGCCCAGTCCACGTCCCTGCCGGCGACCCAGGCCGCCGCCAGCTCGCGCAGCTCGCCGGGCTCGCCGGCCAGTCGGGCGTCGGTGGCGAGCAGCTCGTCCAGGGCGGCGACGGCCCCGGCGGGGTCGGCCGCCACCACCGCCGCCCGGCAGCCGAAGGCGCGCCGGCCCAGCGCGAGGGTGGCGGCCACCTCGGTCAGCGCCGGCGCGGCCCCGGCGAGGTGCTGCCGCAGCCGGGTCAGCGCCGCCCGCAGCGCCGCCGGGGTCCGCGCCGACACCGGCAACAGGTACGCGGGCGCCTCCGCGCCGTCGACCGGCTCGGCCGGGGGCGGCTGCTCGACCACCACGTGCGCGTTCGTGCCGCCCAGCCCGAACGAGCTGACCCCGGCGACGCGACGGGTCGCCTCGGGCCAGTCCCGCGCCTTGGTCGGCACGTAGAACGGACCGCCGGCCAGGTCGATCTCCGGGTGCGGACGGGTGAAGTGCAGGTTCGGCGGGATGACGCCGTGCTGCACGGCGAGCACGGCCTTGATCAGCCCGGCGATGCCGGCGCCCGCGTCGAGGTGGCCGATGTTGGTCTTCACCGAGCCGAGCGCGCACGTCTCGGCGGGCCCGGTGCCGGCGTACACCTCGTGCAGGGCGGCGACCTCGATGGCGTCGCCGAGCGGCGTGCCGCTGCCGTGGGCCTCGATGAAGCGGACCTCGCCCGGGGCGACCTCCGCCGCGGCGAGCGCGCCGGCGACGGCGGCGGCCTGCCCGGCGGGCCCGGGGACGGCGAACCCGGCGCGGTCGGCGCCGTCGTTGGTGACCGCCCAGCCGGGCAGGATCGCGTAGATCCGGTCGCCGTCGGCCTGGGCGTCGGCGAGCCGGCGCAGCGCGACCACACCGGCGCCGGAGCCGAAGCCGGCGCCGGCGGCGGCCTCGTCGAAGGCGCGGCAGCGGCCGTCCGGGGAGGCCAGACCGCCGGGGGTGTGCCGGTAGCGGGGCCAGGTGACGTTCACCCCGCCGGCCAGGGCGATGTCGCACTGGTAGTCGGCGAGGCTCTGCGCGGCGAGGCAGACCGCGACCAGCGAGCTGGAGCAGGCACTCTGCACGGCGACCGCCGGCCCGGTCAGGCCCAGCCGGTAGGCCACCTGCCCGGGCAGGTGGTCGGTGAACTGCCGGCCGACGAGCCGGGCCTCCCAGTCGTCGGGGTCGACGTCGCCGACCACGGCCGGGTTGTCCATGAGATGGAACAAAAAGTACCGGTTGGCGGAGGTGGCGGCGTAGACGCCGACCAGCCCGGGGAACCGGGCCGGGTCGTGCCCGGCGTCCTCCAGGGCCTCCCAGGCCGTCTCGAGGAAGAGCCGGTGCTGCGGGTCGGTGCGGGCCGCCTCGTCGGCGCCGAAGGAGAAGAACTCGGCGTCGAAGTCGGCCACCCCGTCCAGCCGGCCGGCCGCCTTGACGTGCCGGGGGTCGGCGCGCAGGCCGGGGCCGATGCCGAGGGCGGCCAACTCCTCGTCGCTGTGGTCGTGGATGGAGTCCACGCCGGCGCAGAGGTTCCACCAGAAGGTGCCGACGTCGGGCGCGCCCGGGAACCGGCCGGCGAGGCCGACCACGGCGATCTCGTCGCCCGTGTACTCCCGGGCGGCGGTCGCCGGGGCGACCGGAGCGCGCACGGCCGGCGCGCGGACCGGCTCCGGCGGGGTGTCGACCAGCCGGGCCTGGGCGGCCACGGTCGGGTGCTCGAAGAGCCGCAGCATCGGCAGCCGCACCCCGAACCGCTCGGCGAGCCGCTGCTGCACCCGACCGAGCAGCAGCGACTGGCCGCCGACGTCGAAGAAGCTGTCGGAGCGGCCGACGGCCGGGCGGCCGAGCACCTCGCACCAGATGTCGTGCACGACCCGCTCGGTGGGTGTGGCCGGCGCCTCCCCGGCGGGCACGTCCCGGGCCGGGTCGGGCAGCGCCCGCTCGTCGATCTTGCCGGTGACGGTGAGCGGGAACTCGTCGACCACCACCACCGCTCGCGGCAGCGCGTACTCCGGCAGCCGTCGGGCGAGGGCGTCGCGCAGGGCCACCGGGTCCAGCGCGGCACCGCCCGGCCGGGCGTACGCGAGCAGCTCGCCGTCGCGCGCGATGGCGCGGACCGCGGCGACGCCCGGCTGGTCGGCGAGCACGGCCTCGATCTCGGTCAGCTCGACGCGGAACCCGCGCACCTTCACCTGCCGGTCGAGCCGGCCGAGGCAGACGAGGTCGCCGCCGGACAGCCGCGCGCCGAGGTCCCCCGTCCGGTACGTCGGCACGCCGTCGGGGTCGACGGCGAACCGGTCGCTGTCCTGGCCGAGGTAGCCGGGGGCGAGGTGCCGGCTGCGCACCACGATCTCGTCACCCTCGCCGAGGCGCAGCTCGTACCCGGGCAGCGCCGTGCCGATCGGCAGCGGCCCGGTGGCGGCAGGGTCGGCGTCGGCGAGCGGCAGCGCGTACCGGGCGGCGAAGGTCATCTCGGTGGCGCCGTAGCCGTTGACCAGCACGCAGTCGGGGGCGAAGCGGTCCCGCCCGCGGGCCGCGTCGGCGTGGGTGGCCTGCTCGCCGCCGAGCAGCACGACCCGCACCCGGTCGAGGCGGGGGCCGGGGGTGTCGAGCAGGAAGCGGTAGACGGTCGGGGTGGAGTGGTAGACGGTGACCCCGTGCCGGGCGAGCTGCTCGACGGCGTGAGCGAGGCCGTGCCGGCGCAGCTCCACCGGAACGACGGCGGCCCCGGCGAGCAGCGCCGGGTAGAGGTCGGGGATCGCCGCGTCGAAGCTGAACGAGGCGAGCAGGCTGAGCCGGTCCTCCGAGCCGATGTGGAGGGCCGCGATCTGGTTGTCCACCACGTGCAGCAGGTTGCGGTGGGTCTGGCCGACCGCCTTCGGCACGCCGGTGGAACCGGAGGTGAAGAGCACGTACGCCAGCGCGTCCGGGTCGACGGGCACGGGCCGCAGCGGCGCGGCCGGGAGGTCGTCGACGGTCAGCACCCGGACGGCCGGCCGGTCGGCGGTGAGCCGACGGGCCAGCCCGGCGTGCTCGACTCCACACAGGACGGTGTCGACCTCCGCGGCGGCGAGCATGTGCCGCAGCCGCTGCTCCGGGAAGCCCGGATCCAGCGGCACGTACGCGCACCCGGCGGCGAGCGTGCCGAGGATGGCGGCGATGGTCGCGGGCCCGTGCCCGGTGAGCAGGGCGACCCGGTCGCCCGGCCGGCACCCGGCCGCGGCGAGCGCGGCGGCGTGCCCGCCGGCGGCGCCGGCGAGCGTGGCGTAGCTGAGCGGGGCGGCCTCGCCGAGGACGGCCGGCTGGTCGGGCTGGCGGGCGGCGACAGCA
The DNA here is from genome assembly GCF_040639595.1 of Micromonospora sp. NPDC023814. Classification (NCBI taxonomy): domain Bacteria; kingdom Bacillati; phylum Actinomycetota; class Actinomycetes; order Micromonosporales; family Micromonosporaceae; genus Micromonospora; species Micromonospora sp. NPDC023814. The sequence goes on along the minus strand of NZ_JBFAAF010000019.1, from coordinate 91,681 downwards.
CCGAAACGATTGACTACCGTCGGTTCTGCCATGTCAGCGCGCGGTGGCGGACCCGCTCATGGACAGCGCGCAGCGTTCGACAAACGCAACCATCGATCCCCCCCCAGGACTTCACAATGGAAGCAGCATAAGGCTCGATGCCTGGCGGGAAAGATCATCGTTTAGAGTCCAGCCGAACAGTCGACGGGCACCTCACGCAACGGATGGGTAAAACCGTCCGATCATCCCTCTAGCGCGTAGAGGAGCTTCCGTCTACTTGCGAGCCGGCCGGTGATTCTCCGGCCAAACGGCGCGTGGACCTTCAGTCTTCCTGCGATCGGGGTCGATGTCCACAGACGACTTTGTGAACGACGGATGACCGGCTGGGTCGTCGGCTGTCATATGGCGGGCGGGGGGATCGGCTGGCTCGTACCGTCGAAGTCCCCGGGCAGCCGGGCGACCATGTCGCGGAACTCGTCGACGGTGACCGCCTCCCGCAGGGTGGCGAAGACGGCGCCGGTGCCGACCCGGGCGGTGGCCTCGTCCACCCCGGCCCGCTCCCCCACGCGGCGCAGGAACTCCGCCGGCCCGAGGGGGGCCGGCCGGTCGTCGGCCGGGTCGGGCCCGGCCAGGTAGCCGTCCAGCTCGTCGGGGAGGTGCCCGGCCAGGTCGCCCGACCGGCCACCGGTCATCCGCTCCACCATCGTCTGCAGCACGGCGCGGGCGATCGTGGCGGACTGCGCGGTCGACAGCCCCGCCCGGCGGGACACCGCGTCGACGAATAGGGGAAACCGCACGGCGCCCTCCTGTCGTCACCGGCCCCGCGCATACCCGCGCCCGCCGCCGGCAAACGACCCGCCCGCCCCGCCCGTCCTGGCCCGACTGGCGCCGCCTCGACTGATCCGCCGTTTCCACGCTGGGCCGAGAACGACGCCCCGATCACACCGATGCGCACGGTGCCGCGCGCCCGGGCGGCGGGCATGGCCGGCGGGCACTGAGCGGCACGGCTCAGCCGGTCCGGTCGTCAGCGAGGACGTCGAGCAGCAGCGCGGCGGTCCAGCCGAAGGCGGGCGAGCCGAGCCCGGCGCCGGTGTCCGGGTGGAAGTACTCGTGACAGCCGGAGCGGGCCACCAGCTCGATCATCGAGTCGCGCAGGCCGGCCGCCAGGTCGGGACGGCCGTGGGTGAGCAGGCCCCGGCGCACCAGCCAGTTGACGTTCATCCAGCTCGGCCCGCGCCAGTAGCGCAGCGGCTCGAAGTCCGGCGCCGTGCGGTCGTGGCTGGGCAGCGGCCGGTCCATCCGGGCGGCCAACCCGAACCGCGGCGAGCACGCCTCGGCGACCAGCGCCGTGGCCTGCCGGGCGGGCAGGTCGGGCAGGATCAGCGGGACGAGGCCGAGCACCGTCCGGGCCGGCACGAGGCGGTCGGCGCGCAGGTCCCGGGGCTGGAGGGTGCCGGTCGTGGGGTCGTACAGCCGGCGCACCAGGGCCTCGGTGATCCGGGCGGCACGCTCCCGGTGCGGGCCGGGATCGGCCCCGACCACCGGCGCGATCCGGGCGAGCGCGTGCTCGGCGGCGCCCATCGCCGCGTTGAACAGCGGGCACTCCACGAGGAACGGATGGTGGGCGGCCAGTTCCACGTCACGGTAGCGGTGCTGCCGGTAGGACGCCACGATCGCGACGTAGCGCGCGTAGTCGAGGTCGGTGGGGCGGTGCGCCGCGTCGGCGTGCGCGGTGTCGTGCCGGCGGTACGCGCGCATCACGGCGGCGTCGGCGGGAACCGCCGCCATCGGCGCGTCCCAGGCGGGGCTGTTGTCCAGCCCGGACTCCCACGGGTGGACGATGCAGGCCAGCCCGCCCCCGCCGACGTCCCGGCGGGTGGCCAGGTAGCGCTGCTGCGCCACCAGCCCGGGATAGAGCCGGCGCAGCGCGGCCCGTCCGTCCGCCGAGGGGCACCGACGGTACGCCAACCACGCGGCGGGCGCGTGCACCGGCGGCTGGACCAGCCCGGACGTGGCGGCGGCCGGGGCGCCCTCGGCGAGGGCCGCGTCCCAGAACTCCGGCCCCGGGAAGTACGAGCCGACCCGCAGCGCCGGGTTGAACACGATGTGCGGTACCCGCCCGTCGGCCCACTGGGCCCGGAACAGGCTCGCCAGCTCCCGCCAGGCGCGGCCGGGGCGGACGTGGGCCCAGCCGAGCGCGATGAACGCCGAGTCCCAGCTCCACTGGTGCGGGTAGAGGGTGCGCGAGGGCACGGTGTGGTCGTGCTCCCAGTTGCCGTCGAGGGTGGCGACGGCGAGCTGGCGCAGCGCCGCGCCGTCCCGGGGGCTGGCGTCGGCGGCCGTCCCGGTGTCCGGGCCGCCGTCGGCGGTGTCGGTGCTCATGCCGCCGCTTGCCGAGGCTGCGCGTGTCGGAGCACGGCGGCGGCCTGGTGCAGGGCGCGGACCGGATCACCCCGCAGCCGGCACTCCAGCGCCAGCCAGCCCCGGTAGTCGATCTCCAGCAGGGTGCGCACCAGGGCCGGCCAGTCGAGGTGGCCGGCGCCCGGCTGGTAACGGTTGGAGTCGCTGACCTGCACGTGCCCGAGATAGGGCGCGGCGGCGCGCAGCGCCCGGTGCACGTCGTCCTCCTCGATGTTCATGTGGAACGTGTCCGCCACCACCCGCACCGAGGGCAGCCCGACGGCCGCGCAGAGGGCCACCGCGTCGTCGAGCCGGTTGACCATGTGGTCCTCGTACCGGTTCAGCGGTTCCAGGAAGAGGGTGACCCCCTCGGCGCGGGCGTGCTCGCCCAGCTCGCCGAGGGCGTCGAGAAGCACCTGCCGGTCGCCGGCGGGCGAGCGGGGCGGCTCGAACGGCGGCAGCCGCCGGGAGAACATCCCCCACGCCGCCGGGGTCATCGCGCCGACGCCGCCGAGCTCGGCGATCACCGAGAGCTGCGAGCGCAGGTTGCGCACCGCGTCGCGGGACCGCCCGGGGTCGAAGTCGCCGATGAAGTGGCCCATCTCGACGCAGACGGTGGGCATGACCACCCCGGCCGCCCGGGCGCGACGCAGCTCGGGCAGCCGGCGGGCGAGGCCGAGGTCGCCCCGGCCGCGCAGCTCGATCGCGTCGTAGCCGAGCGCGGTGGCGAGCGCGTACTTCTGGATCAGGTCGGTGCCCGGCAGGAGCTGCTCCTGACAGGCCAGGGGAATCGTCATCGGAACCTCAGCACCACTTGGAGGGCGTCACCGTCACCGCGGTCGAGCAGCGCCAGCGCGTCGGCCACCGCGCTGGCGTCCACGACGTGGCTCACCAGCGGCAGCGGGTCGACGCTGCCCTCGGCCACCAGGTCCATGAAGGTGTGTGCGACGCGGGCTCCGGTCCACCGGCCGGCCATGCCGGGGGCCGGGGTCGGCCCGGAGACCTGGGCCGCCACCAGCTGGATCCGGTTGTGGTGGAACTCCTCACCCAGGCCGAGCCCGTCGGCCTGCCCCTGGTAGAAGCCGGCGGCGACGACGCGGCCGGCGTGGGTGGTGGAGCGGATCGCCTCGTGCAGCGCCGGGTAGGCCCCGGACAGCTCCAGGCAGACGTCCGCGCCCCGGCCGCCGGTGGCCCGGCGCAGCACGGCCGCGGCCGACTCGGCGCCCGCGTCGACCGCGATGCGCGCGCCGAGTCGGGTGGCGTGGGCCAGCCGGGCGGGCACCCGGTCGACGGCGACCACCCGGGCGCCGGAGAGGGCGGCGAGGCGGGTGGCGAGCAGCCCGATGACGCCCTGCCCGAAGATGCCGACCCAGTCGCCGAGGTGCAGGTCGCCGGCGAGCACGGCGGTGAGGGCGATCGCCCCGGGGCGGGCGAAGACGGCCGCGAGCGGATCCAGCCCGGCGGGCAGCGGATGCACCGCCTCGGCGGCCACGACCGCCTCGGCGCGATGCCCCCAGATGCCCCACACCGCCTCCCCCGCCCGCCGGTCGGCCACGTCGGGCGCGACCTCGACGACCTCGCCGACCTCCTCGTAGCCGAAGCCCACCAGCGGGTACGGCACGGAGGTCTGCCGGGGCACGAACATCCGGCTGACGTCGTCCCAGTCCTTGCTCAGCCGGGGGTTGCTGCCCCGGTAGAGGGTGAGCTCGGTGCCGGCCGAGATGCCGGAGTAGCAGGTGCGAACGCGGACCTGACCGGGCCCGAGCGGATCCGGGGGGCAGGGCTCGAGGCTGATCCGTCGAGGCCCGGCCAGAGAGACAACCCAGTTGACCATGAGTCACATCCCGGTAGCACTGGGTTCCATCGTAGGCAGAAAATCGGTATATGTCTTGTAATTGATCAATCGAAGGCGTTGAATCCCTTGTATACCCTTCGAGAGGAGTGCCACCGATGTCAGCACCTCCGATGCGGATACTCGCCGCCACCCTGATCATGGCAGTCACCGGGGCCAGCCTGCTGGCCTGCGGCGACGAGGAAACCGACAGCGACAGCAAGAAGATCACCGTGTGGAGCCTGGAGGACGTGGCCGACCGGGTCACCGCCACCAAGGCGATCATCGCGGACTTCACCGCCCGGACCGGGATCACGGTCGACCTGGTCACCGTGAACGAGGACCAGTTCCCCTCGCTGATCGCCTCCAGCGCCGCCGCCGGCGAGTTGCCCGACGTGGTCGGCTCGGTGTCGCTGGCCGGGGTACGCACCCTCGCCGGCAACGAACTGCTGCACCCCTCGGCGAACGCGGAGGTCGTCGAGGCGCTCGGCCGACAGACGTTCTCGCCGCGCGCGCTCGAGCTGACCGCCGACGACGGCAGACAACTCTCCGTGCCCAGCGACGGCTGGGGTCAGCTGCTCGTCTACCGCAAGGACCTGTTCGACGCCGCCGGGCTGCCCGCCCCCGACACGTACGAGAAGATCGCCGCCGCCGCCACGAAGCTGAACACCGGCAGCGTCGCCGGCATCACCGCCGCCACCGCCCCCGGCGACGTGTTCACCCAGCAGACCTTCGAGCACCTGGCGCTGGCCAACAACTGCCAGCTCACCGACGACTCCGGGGCAGTGAAACTGGACTCCCCCGAGTGCGTCGAGGCGTTCCGGTTCTACGGCGACCTCATGCGCACCAGCTCCGTGAAGGGCGCGCAGGACGTGGACACCACGCGGGCCACCTACTTCGCCGGCAAGGCGGCCATGCTGATCTGGTCGCCGTTCATCCTCGACGAGCTGGCCGGGCTGCGCAACGACGCCAGGCCGACCTGCCCACAGTGCCAGGCCGACCCGACGTACCTGGCGAAGAACAGCGGCTTCGTCACCGCGATCAAGGGCCCGAACGGCGCCGCGCCGGCCCAGTACGGCGAGATCAGCTCGTGGGCCGTGCTCGACGGCGCCGCCGCCGACTCGGCGAAGTCCTTCGTGGAGCACATGCTCGGCGACGCCTACCCGCGCTGGTTCGGCATGTCCCCCGAGGGGCGCTTCCCCGTTCGCAAGGGCACCGCGGCCGAGCCGGAGAAGTTCCTCACCGCCTGGAACGCCAGCCAGGCCGGGGTGGACGCCAAGAAGCCGCTCGCCGACGTGTACGGCGAGGAGGTGCTCGCCGGCCTGCGGCGCAGCCCGGACACCTTCCAGCGCTGGGGCCTCACCCAGGGCCAGGGCAAGCTGGTCGGGGCGATCCTCGGCGAGCTGCCCGTGCCCAAGGCGCTGAACGACGTGGTCGCCGGCAAGACCGACGCCGCCGCGGCAGCCGGCCGGGCGAAGAAGGACGTGGAGGCGATCAAGGCGGGCGTCAATTGACCACCGCCGCGCCGGGCACCGGCCGCTCCCCCACCCGGGATCGGCCGGCCCCGGCCCGCCGCCGGCGCCCGCTGACCCTGCGTCGCCGGGAGGCCCGCGCCGGGCTGGCGCTGGTCGCCCCGACCCTGCTCGTCGTCGTCGCGGTCATCGGCGTCCCCATCGTCTGGACCGTCGTGCTGGCCTTCCAGCGGGTACGCCTCGCCACGCTGCGCCGCACCGGGCTCTTCGGCGAGTTCACGATGGACAACGTCGAGCGGGTCCTGAACACCCCGGGCTTCGCCGACACCCTCTGGACCACGCTGGTCTACAGCGTGGCCAGCACCGCCGGCTCGATCGTGCTCGGCCTGGTGGCGGCGCTCGTCGTACGCAGGCCGTTCCGGGGCCGCACCCTCGTGCGCGCGTCGATGCTGCTGCCGTACGTGGCGCCGGTGGTCGCGGTCACCTTCGTCTGGCAGGTGATGCTCGACCCCCAGCTCGGCGTCGTCAACGACTGGGGCCGGCGATTCCTCGGCTGGGACACCCCGGTGCCGTTCCTGTCCCAGGAGTCGACGGCCCTGGCCACGGTCGTCGCGTTCGAGGCGTGGCGCTACTTCCCGTTCGCGTTCCTGTTCCTGCTCGCCCGGCTCCAGGCGGTGCCCGGCGAGTTGGAGGAGGCCGCCCGGGTGGACGGTGCCACCCCCACCCAGCGGTTCCGGCACATCCTGCTGCCGCAACTGCTGCCGGTGATCGGCCTGCTGGGCGTGCTGCGGTTCATCATGACGTTCAACAAGTTCGACGACGTCTACCTGCTCACCGGCGGGGCGGCCGGCACCGAGGTGGTCAGCGTCCGGGTCTACGAGTTCTTGACCGCGCGGACGGACATCGGCGCGGCGGCGGCGCAGGCGGTCGTGCTCGCGGTGGTGCTGATCGTGTTCGTGCTGGTGTACCTGCGCTTCTTCGGTGGACGGAGGGTCGACTGATGGACCGGGACCGGATCGAGACGGTGGGCCTGCGCTGGCTGCGCCGGCTGGTGATCGCCACCTTCCTGCTGGTCACCGTCTTCCCCTTCTACTACATGCTGGTGCTCTCGGTGCGCCCCATCGAGCGGCTGCTGCTCGACCCCGGCTCGCTGGTGGTGGGCCTCGGCGAGCTGACCTTCGACACGTACGCCGAGGTGGTCAGGGCCGCCGACGACGGCGGCCAGGGCTTCCTCACCTTCATGCGCAACAGCGGCCTGGTCGCCGTCGCGGCGACCCTGCTGACGCTGGCCGTGGCGATCCCCGGCGCGTACGCCGTCGCCCGGCTGCGGTTCTTCGGCCGGCGGCAGGTCGACTTCCTCTTCCTGGCGGTCTACCTCTTCCCGTCGATCGTCATCGCGATCCCGCTCTTCGTGGTCTTCACCCGGGCCGGGCTGCGCGGCTCGCTGCTGGGCCTGGTGCTGGTCTACATCTCGCAGACCCTGCCGGTCTCGGTCTACATGCTGCGCAACTACTTCGAGACCATCCCCGTCAGCCTGGAGGAGTCCGCGGCCATCGACGGCGCGGGGCGGCTCGGCATCATCCGTCGGGTCAGCCTCCCCCTGGCGGCGCCGTCCATCATGGCGGTCGCCCTGTACGACTTCATGATCGCCTGGAACGAGTTCCTCTTCGCCCTGCTCTTCCTGGTCGACAAGCCGAACCGGTGGACGGTGTCGCTGGGGCTGGCACAGCTGGCGGACGGGGTCGAGGTGCCGAAGACGGTGCTGATGGCCGGTTCGGTGATCCTCACCCTGCCCATCGTGATCCTCTTCTTCGCCAGCGAGCGCCTGCTCACGGAGGGGCTCACCAGCGGCGCCGAGAAGGGCTGAGGCGGGACGGGGTTGCCGCGCGGCGACCGCCGGCCAAGGATGTCCCGGGTGGAAGCCTCACCCGACACCGACACCAAGGCCGGCGTCCCGCCCGCGGCGGCCCCGCCCGGCGCCGGCCTGACCGGCGCAGAGCCGCCCGCCGCGGAGCCGTTCGACGCGGCACCGGTCGGCGCGGCGCCGGTCGGCGCGGCACCGGTCGGCGCGGCACCGGTCGGCGCGGCACCGGTCGGCGCGGCACCGGTCGGCGTCGACCCGGTTGACCGGAGCCCCGGCCGCCGGGCGGCCCGGCTGGTCACGGAGGTCCTCGCGCCCAGCGTGCTGGTCACCGTCATGCCGCTGGTGGTGGCGGCCCGCGCCACCGGCAGCCTCGGCGGCGTGCTGCGCTGGGGCGGCGCCGCCCTGGTCTTCTGCGCGGTGATCCCGGTCGGCATGGTGCTGTACGGCGTACGCCGGGGCTGGCTGACCGACCGGCACATCGGCGACCACACGCAGCGGCTGCGTCCCCTGGCCCTCGGACTGGCCTCCGTCGCGGTCGGCATCGCGCTGCTGGCCGCCCTCGACGCGCCTCGGCTGCTGGTCGCGCTGATGGTCGCCACCCTCGTCAACGGGGCGGTCGTCACGGCGGTCAACCACTGGTGGAAGCTCAGCGTGCACGCCGCCACCGCCGCCGGTTCGGTGGCCGTCCTCGTCCTGATCCTCGGTCCCGCGCTGCACGCGCTCTGGTCGCTGGTCGTCGCGGTGGCCTGGTCACGGGTGCGCCTGCGCGACCACACGGTGGCCCAGGTGGTCGCCGGGGCGGTCGCCGGCGCCCCGCTCACCGCCGCGACATTCCTCGCGCTGACCTGACCCGGTCGACCGGCGCCACGGGCCGGGCGTGGCGGCGCGCGCCGTGGAGCCGTCGCCCGACCGTCCGCTCGGCGGATGCTGGACCCCGCCGGCCCCGGACGCCTGCGCGGTGCGCTCGCCCGTCGGCATCCGCTGCGCGGTGCGCTCGCCCGTCGGCACCCGCCGCGCGGTGAGCCCGCCCTTCGGCACCCGTGAGCGTGGTCCGTCGGCGCAGGTGTGCCCGCCGCCGGAGGGCCAGCCGGATCCGGCTACGGTGGCGGCATGGGAAAGCCGACCCGTTGGGTGACCGAGACCGGTCCGGAGCACTCGCAGTGGTACATCGACCGGTTCCGCCGGCTGGCCGCCGAGGGGGCGGACCTGGCCGGCGAGGCCCGGCTGGTGGACGCCCTGGTCGCGCCGGGATCCCGGATCCTCGACGCCGGCTCCGGCACCGGCCGGGTGGGCGCGGCGCTGGCCGCCCGGGGGCACGCGGTCGTCGGCGTGGACGCCGACCCGGCGCTGGTGGAAGCCGCCAGCGCCGACCACCCGGGCCCGCGCTGGCTGGTGGCCGACCTGGCCGAGCTGGACCTGGCGGCGGCCGGGGAGCCGGAGCCGTTCGACGCGGTGGTCGTCGCCGGCAACGTGCTGGCCTTCGTGGCCCCCGGCACCGAGCGGGACGTGCTCCGCCGGATCGCCGCCCACCTGCGGCCCGACGGCGTGGTGGCGGTGGGCTTCGGCACCGACCGGGGCTATCCGCTCACCGACTTCGACGCCGACGCCGTCGCCGCCGGGCTGCGGCTGGAGCACCGCTTCGCCACCTGGGACCTGCGCCCCTGGCGCGACGACGCCGACTTCGCCGTCACCGTGCTGCGCCGCCCCGCCGTCTGAGCCCGACCCGCCGCCTGGGCCGCGGCGTCGCCTGAGCGGCTACCGGTCGGGCAGCAGCCGGATCGTGGTGCCGGGGCTTCGCCGGCCGGGTCAGGCTGGGGTGGCGACGACCCGCGCGGCGGCGGGGTCGAGCGTGGCGCCGGCGGGCACCAGGCTGACCAGGCCCGCCGGCAGCCGCAGCGGCCGGACGTCGCGGTAGCCGAGCATCCCGCGCACCTCGCCGCCGGCGAGCACGTACCGCCGTCCCAGGTCGGTCACCACGGAGACCGCGCCGCCGGACGCGCCCGGCGCCGCGACCGATTCGACCACCGCACCCCGGCCCGGCTCCACCACGACGTGGTCCGCGCGCACCCCGCCGCCGGACGCCGGAGGCGGGGTGCGCGGCGCGGCGGCGAGGTCGGGCAGCCCCACACCGATCCTGACCTCGGTCGCGCCGCCGTCGTCACCGACCCGGACGCAGAGCGCGGACCCGTCGGGCGCGGCCAGGCGGGGCGGCGCGGTCGGCGGAGCGGTCGGGCCGGTCGGCGCGAGGTCGGGCAGCTTCGGCAGCGCGGCGAAGCGCCCGAGGGTGATCGGCTCCGGTTCGCCCTGCCCGGTGCGGGCGAGCAGCAGGCCGGCCTGCAACTCGGTGATGCCCGCCAGGCCGTCCCGCAACGCGACGGCGTACTGCCGGCCCCCGCCGGAGTTGCGTACCAGGTAGACGTCGCCGATCCGCGCCCCGGACACCCGCGCCGAGCGTTCCCCCTCGGCGGGCAGGGCCAGCGGGGCCAGGTCGGCGCCCGCGGGCAGGCTGTTGAGCAGCGCTGGCGCTGCCGGGACCGCCCGGGCCCGGGTGGCCGCCAGGGCGGCCAACACCCGGTTGGGGTCGCGCAGCAGGTAGCGACGCTGATGCCAGACCAGGTGCAGCGCGCCGTCGGGGTGGCGCAGCAGCAGCGCGTCCTCGCCGAGCGCCCGACCGCCGTCGCCGGCCACGCCGATCAGCAGCGCCGACCGCGGCGTCGACCGGTTGTCCTCGGTGGCCGCCACGGAGCAGACCGTCCACGGCGCGGTCGACAATCGTCCGGGCGCAGGCAGCGAGTCGGGGGCGTCGGCGATGCCCAGCGGCAGCCCGCGCGGCACCCCGTCGATGGCGCGGCGGGAGACGAGCACGGTCTTCGGTCGGTCCGCGCCGATGATCAGCAGGGCCGACGCGTAGTTGAGCACCGGGTGCAGCTTCTCCTCCCGGTAGACGAAGCGGGCCCCGGACTCCTTCTCGACGATCACCGCGCCCGGGTCGCGCCAGCTGCTGCCCCCGCCGGCAAAGAGGCCGTAGAGGGCGAAACCGCCCAGGACGATGGCCGCGACCAGGACGCTGGCCAGGGCCGCGCCGGCCAACCGCCGGAACGGCGACTGCGCCGGGTCGGTCTCCCGCATCACCAGGGCGGCGACCGCCCGCTGGACGGTGAACTGGTACGAGTGCAGCTGGTCCTGCCGCGACGGCATGGGATCCCTTCCGGTGGTGCGGTCGGGGCACAGGATAAGCGTTCCGTCGATGTCCCGAGGACCCTGCGTCGCGGGGGCCGGGCGGTGCCCCGCGTCCCCGCGTCCCCGCGGGCAGAGTGCTCGATGGGCGACCCCGGGGTGTGCGGGGAACGGCGAGGAGGTGCGTGGCGAGGCGTCGACCCGCGATGACGAGTGCGAGAAGCGCTTCCTCGCCGGGGTGTGGCGCGAGTCCCGGCCCGCCCGGTGTCATCTGACTCCAATGCGACTAGACGACAACAAAAGTCGACGAACCACCTACGCTGACGCCGGGTGAACGTTCGACAGGGACTCATCGGCCAAGGGACGCGCCACGTTCCCGAGCACCCCATGCCACCTGGGATGAGCCCGATTCGACCGAAGGACGGGACGCCGTCATGAATCCGTGGCGACTGGGTCCGTTACCGCTGAAGCCCGCCGGCGCCACCGAACGCGAGTTGCACCGGATGGGCCGACGGTACGCCGTCGCCATGCGCACCACGGCGCTGGGCTGCGTGAGCGCCACTGCGCTGTTCCAGGCCACCCCGGACCGACGCGCGCTGGTCGTGGGCGTGGTCACCGGGCTCGCCGCCTGGAACGTGGCGTACGCCCGCTTCAGCTCCCGGCGTTGGCTGTTGCCCGCGGACACGCTGGTGATCATGCTGCTGTGCCTGACCCAGCGGTGGACCGTGCCGCCGGACGCGGTGACGGACAGCACGAACTGGGTGCTCGCCGTCGTGACGGTTACGGCCATCGCCCACCAGTGGCTCACGACCGTGGCCGGCGGCGTGCTGCTGACCACCGCAATCGTGGTGGCGCACCTGGCCGGGAACGCCCTTGCCATCCCCGGGTCCTGGGCCGGAACCGTTCCGCTCGGCCTGTGGACCTTCGCGGAGGCCGGCCTGTCCAGGGTGCTGTTCCTGCTCGTCCGGGCCGGCGCCCAGCAGGCTGACCGGATCGTTGCGGCCAGCGAACGGGCCCGGCGCGACGCGGCGGTCGCGGCAGCCCGACGTGCCGACGAACGGGAGCACCTGGCGGTACTGCACGACACCGCGGCCGCCACTCTGCTCGCGGTCGGCGCGCGCATGGTCGACGGCACCGAGCCGTGGCTGGCCGAGCAGGCCGCCCGCGACCTGGAGATCCTGGCCGCGCAGCCGGACTTCTCCGACGGCGACACGGACCTGGTGCGGCTGCTCAACCAGGTGGCGGGGCACGCGCCGGTCGCGGTGGAGGTGCGGTCGCCGGCGGCCGTGCCGATGCCGGCGATCCGCGCCACGGCGATCAGCGCGGCGGTTCGGGAGGCGTTGACGAACGTGGCGCGTCACGCCGGCGTCGACACCGCCGAACTGGTGGTGGGGCGGGCCGGGGACCGGATCCTGGTGGAGGTCTCCGACCGGGGCACGGGCTTCGCGCCGGAGGTGGTGCCGCCGCATCGGCGCGGGTTGTCGCAGTCCATAGCGCAACGCGTGGCGCGGGTCGGCGGACGGGCGATCGTGACGCCCCGTCCTGGCGGCGGCACCCTGGTTTCGCTGGAGGTGCCGGATGGCTGAGCCGGTTCCTTACCTGATGGCGGGGAAGCTGCTGCGCGGCCTACGCCTGGCCACGCTGGCGATCGCGGTCACCACGCTGTTCGGTTTCGCCCTGCCGCTGCTGGTCACGAGCTCGGAGACCTACAGCAGCCTGACACGCCAGGCGCTCGCCTTCGCGATCCTCACCGTGGTGGCCGTCGTGGCCGGGGTGCGGATCCTGCGGGATGAGCCGCTCGGCCGGCCCCGCTGGGTCCTGGTGGTGGCGGTGATCGCGGCGGCGGCGCTGGCGACCACCGGAATTCCGGCCGCCGAGCTCATGTCGGAAGAGGAATGGTCCTACGGCGTGATCGGCTGGTTCGGGCTGCTGCTGCTGGTGGACCGCAGCGTCGTAGCCGCGGCAATTTTCCTCGGCGGGTACACCGTCGCGAGCCTCGCGCAGCTGGCACTGGTCGGGCAACGGCACGAAACCGCCGACATGGTCGTCGTCACCGCGATCATGCTCGGTTGCGAGCTGCCGGTCCTGGCCGGCGCCATGGCGCTGCGTGGCCTCGTGGCCACCTCGTCGGCCGCCGCCGCCGGCGCGGAGCGGGTCCGGACCGCCGAGGCCATCGCGGAGCACCTGCATGCCGACCGCCGGTCGAGATGCGCGGACCTCACCGCCATGTCCATACCGCTGCTGGCCGACCTGGCGAACGGTTCGGCAGACCTGGGTGACGAGCGGGTCCGCAGCGCCTACGCCGTGGCGGCGGCGCGACTACGCCGCCTGTTCGCCGAACACGACGAGGCGGCCGATCCGCTGTTGCACGAGCTGCGCGCCTGTCTGGACCTAGCGGAACGCAACGGAGTCGCGATCTACTTCGGGGCGTGTGGGGCCTGGCCGACACCACCGCTGGCGGTGCGTCGCGCGTTGACCGATCCCGCGTTGCGCATCATGGCGTACGCCACGTCGGAGGCACGGGTCACGGTGCGCGGGTCGGCCGCCAGCGTCACGGTGAGTGTGCTCGCCGACCTCTGGGTTGGCGAGCCCGCCGGTATCGATCCACTAGGCGGTGCCGCCGTCCACAGGGGAGTCACCGTCACCCGACTCGTAGACGGGCCGAAGGTGTGGGTAGAGGCCACATGGCGACCGCAGGGCTGAACACGGTGGTGGTCATCGACGACCATCCGGCGATCGTCTCCGGGATCGAGGCGTGGTGCGGCGCGGCCGAACCGCCGGTCCAGGTCATCGACTCCGGCGGAACACCGGCAGTGGCGTGGACGGATCCGGGCCTCTCCGCCGACGTCGTCGTGTTCGACCTACTACTCCACGGGCAGGTCCCCGCGTACCCCGACCTGCGGCGGCTCGTCGACGCCGGCCGTCGAGTGATCGTCTACACCATGCGGGAGGACCGCGACACCATTCTCACGTGCCTCGACCTCGGCGCGTTCACCTGTCTCGCCAAGACGGAGGGGCCCGGTCACCTACTCCACGCGATTCGCGCGGCGGGTCAGGACCTGCCCTACACGTCCCCGTCCATGGCCCGCGCCATCAGCACGGACACCCGGCCCGACCGGCCACGACTCACGCCGAGGGAGATCGACGTGCTGGTCAACTGGTTCGCCTGCGAGTCCAAGGAGATGGTGGCCCGCAAGCTCGGCCTGTCCGTGCGTACGGTGAACAGCTACATCGACCGGGTCCGCATCCGGTATGCCAACGCCGGGCGCCCGGCCTCCACCAAGGCGGCGTTGGTCGCCCGGGCCATTCAGGACGGTCTGGTCCGGCTGGACGAGTTGTAGCGTACCCGACCCGGTTCGTGGGTTGAACGACCGTCACGGCGCCCCCCTGCTCCGCCCTAGCCTTCGAATAAGGGACGAGCGGAAACAACGCCGCAGTCCACCATGACCCGCTCGGAGGAAATAATGGAGAAGCTACGAACCCGCATTCGTTTGACTGCACCACTCCGCACCGGACTTGCGGCGATTGTCGCAGGACTGATCGTGGGACTCGTCGCCGCGACGCCAGCCGCCGCCGCCTCTACTGCAGACCCAGACCAGGCATCCGTGGTTGCGGAAAGGACGCTGATCACCCCCGCGTCGGGTGACGAGGTAGGCACCCTGGCCGCTTGTCGCGTATCGGCGTTCGGCTACGCGGGCTGGGCAAAATGCAACACGATCAAGCTCACCTGCGACTTCAACGCTGACGGCACGTACGACGAGGCATGGGTCATTGCAGACGACCGTACGATCTGGCACACGTGGGCTGGGGCTGGCCGCTGGCACGAGATGCCAAACAACGGCAGGGCCGATAACACCTACGACTGCTACACCTCCAATGGAAACCGGGTCATCGAGGTGTGGGTGAACAACAGTGGCAGGTGGTGGTCCTGGCGTGATGGGGGAACCTGGCGAGGATGGTATCGGGCATAGCTGACCGCCCCCGTACGACAGTCTTCGGTCTCAGGTTCTGCTTGGTCGCTGAACCATCTACCGGATCCCTGCGTATCGACCGGTGATCCCTTCGAGGCCGGGCTCCGTCCTCCGCCGCTCCGGCGGAGGACGAGCTCGACCCGTCAGTCCCCGAGTGCCGACTCAGGGACGCAAGATCAGCCGGATCGGGTTGCCCTGCTTGGTGTGCACCCGCCGCACCGCCTCCTCGGCCTCGGCCAGCGGCAGCACGTCACTGATCGACGCGCTCAGGTCGAGCCGCTTCTGCCGGGCCAGGGACACCAGTTGCTCGACGTGCTCGGACTCCGAGCCGTAGTGGCCGAGCAGCGCCTGCTGGAAGTAGTTGAACGGGCTGTCCGAGGCGATCGTGACCGGCTTGTTGGCGATCCCGGCGAGCACCAGCCGACCCCGGCGGGCGAGCACGGTCAGCGCCTGCTCACGGACCGGAGTCACCCCGGCGAAGTCGAACGCGACGTCGAGCCCCCGCCCGCCGGTCAACTCCAGCACGGCGTCGCGGAACCCGGGGTCGGCCGGGTCGAGCGCCGCGTCGGCGCCCAGCGCCGTCGCCCGGTCCCGCGCCGCCGCCAGCGGCTCCACCGCGATCACCGGGGCCGCGCCCACCAGGCGCAGCAGTTGGACGGCGTGCGCGCCCAGGCCGCCCACGCCCCACACCGCAACCGCCTCCCCGGGCCGGGTGCGCCCGGTGTCCGTCACCGCCGCCCAGGGGGTGGAGACCGCGTCCGGGATGATGCAGGCCTGCTCGAACGGCAGGTCGTCCGGGATCGGCACCACCGTGTCCTCGCGGGCCACGGCGTACTCGGCCCAGCCGCCGTCGTAGTCCACGCCCCGGGTGAACACCGTGCCACGCCGGTCCCGCTCCCCCGCCTGGAGCAGCACCCGCTGGCCCGGCTCCCACCCCTCCACGTCGTCACCGAACGCGTCGACCACCCCGGCGACCTCGTGGCCCAGCGTCACCACGTCGCCTGGCAGGTAGAGCGGCGTGAGGGTGCCGTCGATCAGGTGCACGTCCGACAGGCAGACACCCGCCGCCTCGACCCTGATCCGCACCTGCCCGCGCTCCGGCTCCGGCACCGGCACCGACTCCATCCGCAGCACCCGGTCCGCCACGTGCAGCCGTCCGGCCAGCATGTCCGCCACAGTGCGCGCTCCCTGTCCGGCCCCCGGTCGGCGGCCCTCGACGAGCGCGCATACCCGGCCGGACGGAAGGAATGCGCGCCGGTGGCCGCTCCTCGGGCGCCGCCCGGTAGCATCCGGGCCCGTGGGCGTGCGATTCGAGGAACTGGCCTGGCGGGACACCCCGATCGGCCTCATCAGCCTGCGTCGGCGCCGCGATCCGTCGCTCGACGTCGAGGTGTACGAGGTCAAGCTCGACGACGAGTTCCTGATGTCCAGCCTCTTCCCCGTCGCGGAGATCGAGCTGGCCCGGCTGGGGCTGGCCCCGCTGGCCGGGCGCGACCTCGACGTGGTCGTCGGCGGCCTCGGCCTCGGCTACACCGCCCGCACGGCGCTCTCCGACGAGCGGGTCGGCTCGCTGCTGGTGGTGGAGGCGATCGAGGACGTCATCGACTGGCACCGCCGCGAGTTGCTGCCGTTCGCCGCCGGGCTGGCCGCCGACCCGCGTACCCGTTTCGTGCGGGCCGACTTCTTCGCCGCCGTCGCCGACGGCACCGGCTTCGACCCGCAGGCGCCGGGACGGCGGTTCCACGCCGTGCTCCTCGACGTCGACCACTCGCCACGCAACGTGCTGCACCCCACCCACGCCGCCTTCTACACCCCGGACGGCCTGCGCCGGCTCGCCGCCCACCTGCACCCGGACGGGGTGTTCGCCCTCTGGTCGGACGACCCGCCCGACGCCGCGTTCGAGGAGGCGCTCGCCGCGGTGTTCCGTACCGCGCGGGCCCACGTCGTCCCGTTCGCCAACCCGCTGACCGGCGGGGAGTCGGCCAACACCGTGTACGTCGCCCAGCTCTGACAGGCCACCTGACCAGGCGTTTTCGGGCCGTCCGCGCCGCATGGTGCGGGCCGGACCGGGAAGGCGGGCGGGGGCCGCGCGGCGCGGCCGGAGTCACGGGAGGTGGACATGCGGGCCATGCTCTGGGTCGTCGCCGTCATCGCCGGCACGCTCGTCCTGCTCGGGCTGCTCCTCGAGGCGGTGCGCTGGCTGGTGGTCATCGGCGCGGTGGCGCTGCTCGCGGTCGTCGTGCTGGCGGCGGTCAAGGGGCGACAGGCGATGCACCACTCCGCCGGGCGCCGGTGACGTCGAGCGCGGCGGCCAGCTCCTCGTCGTAAGTCGCGATCGGTCGCCCGTCGGCGGCGTAGGCGACGAGCCGGCCGTGGGCCATGGTCGCCGACCGGAACGAGAACGTCCGGGGCCCCGGATGGGCCGCCAGCAGCGGGATGACCCGGGGGGCGCCGCCGGGGGCGGAGTGGTATTCCAGCCGGGCCACCGCCGGCGACACCACCCCGTTGACCCGGACCTTGGTCTTTTCACGCCGGGTGCCGAAGGTCACCGGGGCGTCGGTGCCGTACGCGGCGCACTGCACCGGGCCCCGGCAGACGAAGAAGTAGCGCGGATTGTCCACGTCGGACAGCGTGTACGCCTTGAACGTCGGGTCGGCGCCGGCCGGCAGCGGCTGCACGGCGAAGAACGCCACGGCCAGCGCGGCGGTGGTGCCCACCCGCAGCCAGCCACGGGCTGCCCGGGGCCGCCGGCCCGTGCCCGCCACGGCCAGTGCCGCCCCGCCGAACCCGGCCAGGCAGAGCACCCCGACGCCGAGCGCCCGGGCGTTCTCGAAGAGGAACTGGATCCCGGGGGTCGTCGAGACCGGGGCCAGCACCACCCCCAGCGAGACCACCATCGCCACCAGCAGCGCGCCGCCGGCCACCCGCCGGGCGATCCCCTCGGCGCCGATCAGCAGCATCGCCGCCAGCACCGGCCAGATCTGGTGGTGGGTCCAGGACACCGGGGACGCGGCGACGGTGGCGCACCCGACGAGCACGGCGGCGTGCCCGGGCCGCCCGTGCGCGGCGAGGTGCCGCGCCCGCAGCAGGGCCACCCCGCAGAGAACGGCCACCAGGGCCGCCCAGAGCAGCGGCAGGGACGCCTCGTCGAGCCCGATCCGCAGCAGCATGCCGTGCACCGACTGGTTGCCGAGCGAGGCGAGGTTGCCGATCCGCGCCGTGTCGCGCATCGCCTCGGTCCAGTACGTCCAGCTCGCCGCCGGCAGGACCGTCGCCCCCAGCGCGGCGCAGCCCAGGAAGGTGACCACGGCCCGCCCGGCGTCCCGGTAGCGTCCGGTGGCGAGGAAGTAGACGACGAACAGCAGCGGGGTCAGTTTGATCGCGGCGGCCACCCCGACGAGCACGCCCCGGAGTCGGGCCGGGACGACGCCCATGCCGTCCAACAGCGCGAGCAGCACGATGAAGATGCTGACCTGGCCGAAGCGGAGGTTGCTCTGCACCGGCGCGGAGAGCATCAGGGCGCAGGCGACGACCGGCACGACGAGGGCCCGCCGGGGCCCGGGGCCGGCGAGCAGGCGGCCCACCGGCACCGCGATGGCGACCACCGCGAGGCAGGTCAGCGCCAGCCAGACGCCCTGCGCGACTCCCTCGGGGACGGCGGCGACCGGCCAGAGCACCAGCGCCGCGAACGGCGGGTAGGTGAACGGCCCGCCGTTCTCGGCGAAGAAGTCGTAGAGCGGCCGGCCGGCGTGCAGGTGCAGCAGCGCGCCCCGGTAGATGTGCAGGTCGGAGAGGCGGTCCGGGCGGAGCGTCACGAGCGCGGACGACCCCGCGGCGACGATGACGAACACCGACCAGAGCACCGCCACCCGCCGATCCCGCATCGTCGGAGTCTACGGCCGGCGCCCGTCCGCCGGGGACCCCGACCAATACCTACGTGACCGTAGGTTACCGTGAAGTAGGCCCTGCGGCTGCTGATCCGGGGGCCGCAGGTGTTCGCCGGCTTCTGGCGCCGCCCGGAGGAGACGGCGGCGGTGCTGCTGCCCGGCGGCTGGCTACACACCGGGGACATCGTGGTGACGGACGCCGACGGCTTCGTCACGGTGGTCGACCGGATCAAGGAGCTGATCATCACCGGCGGGTTCAGCGTCTACCCGTCCGAGGTGGAGGACGCGCTGCGCCGCGTCCCGGGCGTGCGCGACGCCGCGGCGGTCGGCCTGCCCGGCGCGCACGGCGGCGAGAAGGTGGTGGCGACGGTCGTGCCGCACGAGGACGCCGACCTGGACGAGGCCGGCGTCCGGACCGCGTGTCGGCAGCACCTCACCGCGTACAAGGTGCCCCGCCGGGTCGTCCTGGTCGAGGACCTGCCCCGCTCGCAGATCGGCAAGGTCCTGCGCCGCGAGGTGCGCGACCGGCTGCCCGCCGACGGCTGAGGCGGCGGGGCCGGTCGGTCCGCCCGCACCGTCACGCGCAGGTCGGGTGCGGCGGCGGACGGTGGCGCGGGGCGGTCAGAACCAGTCGTCGCGCATCTCCAGCGTGGTCCGGTCGAGGCTGTCCAGCAGGTCGAACTGCGGCCCGGTGCGGGGCAGCTCGTAGCGGAAGAAGTACCGGGCGGCCTGCCGCTTGCCGGCGTGCAGGTCGGCGTCCGGCCCGTCGCCCGGGCCGCCGGCCGCCTCGACGACGAGCAACTGCTCCAGCCACATCCAGGCGATCACCACGTGGCCGACCGCCTCCAGGTAGACGCTCGCGTTGGCCAGCGCCGCCGCCGGATCGCCGGTGCTCCACAACCGCCGGGTGACCAGGGTGATCCGGTCCAGGGCCGCGCCGAGCGGGCCGGCCAGCTCGGCGGCCTCGCCCTCGGCCTTCCACGCCCGGGTGACCGTGGCGCGGACCGTCTCGACCAGCAGCGCGAGCCCGTCCCCGCCGCGCATGGTCACCTTGCGGCCCAGCAGGTCCAGCGCCTGGATGCCGTGGGTGCCCTCGTGGATCGGGTTGAGCCGGTTGTCACGCCAGTGCTGCTCGACGTCGTAGTCGCGGGTGTAGCCGTAGCCCCCGTGCACCTGGATGGCCAGGTCGTTGGCGGCCAGGCACCACTGCGACGGCCAACTCTTCGCGATCGGGGTGAGCACGTCCAGCAGCAGGCGCGCGCGTTCCCGGTCGGCCGCCTCCGGCGCGGTCTTCTCCTCGTCGAGCAGCCGTCCGCAGTAGAGGACGAGCGCCAGCGCGCCCTCCACGTAGCTCTTCTGCGCCAGCAGCATCCGCCGCACGTCGGGGTGGGCGACGATCGGCACCTGCGGCGCGGTGGGGTCCTTGTCGGCGGCCGGGCGGCCCTGCGGCCGCTGGCGGGCGTACGCGAGCGACTTCAGGTAGCCGGTGTAGCCGAGGGCGGTGGCGCCCGCGCCCACCCCGATCCGGGCCTCGTTCATCATGTGGAACATCTGCGGCAGGCCCTGGTGCGGCTCGCCGACCAGGTAGCCGACCGCACCGGGGCGCCCGCCCGGCCGGTGCACGCCCTCGCCGAAGTTCAGCAGCGTGTTGGTGGTGCCCCGGTAGCCCATCTTGTGGTTGAGGCCGACCAGCACCACGTCGTTGCGCGCGTCGGGGGCGCCGTCGGCGTCGAGCAGCACCTTCGGGACGATGAACAGCGAGATGCCCTTCACCCCGGGCGGGCCGCCGGGGATCCGGGCGAGCACCAGGTGGACGATGTTCTCCGACAGCTCGTGGTCGCCGCCGGAGATCCACATCTTGGTGCCGTGCAGCCGGTACGTCCCGTCGTCCTGCGGCTCCGCGCGGGTGGTGATGTCGGCCAGCGAGCTGCCGGCCTGCGGCTCGGACAGGCACATGGTGCCGAAGAACCGGCCCTGCACCATCGGCCGGACCCAGGTGTCGATCTGCTCCGCGCTGCCATGCGCCAGCAACAGGTTGGCGTTGCCGAGGGTCAGGAACGGGTAGGCCGAGGTGCCGATGTTGGCGGCCTGGAACCAGGCGAAGCAGGCGGCCTGCACGACGTGCGGCAACTGCATCCCGCCGATCGAGGCGTCCATGCCGGCGGCCAGCAGGCCGGTCTCGGCGAAGACGTCGAGGGCCTGCTTGACCTGCGGGATGACGTGCACCCGCCGGCCGTCGAAGCTGGGCTCGGTGAGGTCGGCGGCCCGGTTGTGCGGGGCGAACCGCTCGGTGGCCACCCGCTCGGCGAGGTCCAGCACGGCGTCGAAGGTCTCCCGGGAGTGCTCCGCGTAGCGGGGCCGCTCGGTCAGCCGGGTCACCTCCAGCCAGTCGTGCAGCAGGAACCGCAGGTCGCGACGGGAGAGCAGAGTGGACGACACAGGTCTCCTTCCGGCGGCGGTCGCGCCGTCGGCCGCGGCTCGGCCCGGCGGCGCCCTCGCCCAGGTCATCCTGACCGATCCGGCCGGCCGGCGCACCACCCGGCGCCGTGCGCGTCGTACCATCCCGGCACCTCTCGCGGGTCCGGCGGGCGCCGCCAGATGAGGGCGGGCGTTGACGGCGGCGCCGCGGCTGGACCCACTAGGGTGGGCGGGTCAGACCGCGAGCCACCGGAGGACGCCTCGTTGCCCGACGCGCCAGACGCCGAGCCCTACCTCCCCAGCTATGACCCGAAGATCGTGCCCTGGCACCTGACCTGGGCGGAGGTGGAGCCGTCCCGGCAGCCGTTCGATCCGGTCTCCACCCCCGCCGTCGTCCGGTCGCTGCCGCCGGCCGCCACTGTTCCCACCCGACCATCCGGCCGGTCGGGCCGGCCCGAGGTGCACGAATGGGGGCAGCGGCAGGGCATGCGGTGGGCCGACGAGATGAGCTTCGCGATCGTCGGTCACTACGGGCACTGGGCGTCGGGCTGGCGGTGGGGCGTCGGCGAGGCGGACTTCGGCGGCGGCCCCGTCCACGCCTGGTGCTGCCCCGCCGACAGCATGGGTGACCCCGAGCAGACGCTCGACGTGGTCACCGAGGCGCTGGTCGAGTGGCGGGGGTGGCTGGAGGAGCTGGCCGAGCGCTTCGACCGGTTCCTGCCGCTGATCGCCGCCGACCGCGCCGACCCGTCCGCCTGGGAACGGGCGGTGGCGCACCTGGTCACCGTCGTGGTCGACCGGACCTGTGCCGACGGCCCCTGGGAGTGGCACTGCCGGCAGGTGCTCGGCTGGTTCCTCGGCTTGGCGGGCGTACCGTCCGAGCGGCACAAGCCGCTGCTCGACCGGTCGATCGACGGTCGCTTCGACGACTTCCGCACCCCGTCGAACCTGCTGATCCAGGACGTCGCCGAACGATTCGGCCGCGCGGTGACCGGCCGGTGAGCGAGCTTACCGGCGCGCACGTCATCTCCTCACCGGTCAGCGGGCGCCGGTCAGTTCGGCCAGCCGCCGGTCGGCGAGTTCCTGGATGCGGTCCTTGTCGCTGACGATCACCGTGCCCGGGTCGGCGTCCGGCAGCTCGTCCTCCAGCCGCCGGATCGGCCGGTACGCCCACCCGGCGGCGGCGAGCGCCAGGGTGCACAGCCCGGCGACGACGGCGGTGAGCGCGATCCCCCGGCCGGGCCCGTGCCCGATCACCGCGCCGAGCGACCCGGCGACGCCGTCGCCGGTAGCCATCAGCGGCTCGAAGACCCCCTCGGCGAGCGGGGCGGCGGTGAGGAACCCGGCGGGCACCATCAGCCAGGAGAGCATCAGCGTGGTGGACAGCACCCGGCCCTGCAACTCCAGCCCCACCTTGGCCTGCACGATGGCCAGCCAGTGCGTGTTGACCAGCGCCGAGGCGAGCCCCAGCCCGAACAGGCCCACCGCCGGGAAGACCGGGTCCGGACGCAGCCCGACCATCAGCATCGCGACACCGAGCAGCACCACGCCGGTCAGGATGCCGGTGGTCCGCCGCGCCGTGCCGCCCCACACGCCCATCAGGATGCTGCCGAACAGCAACCCGGCGCCGCTGGCGGCGAGCACCACGCCGAGCACGGAGGGGTCGCCGAAGGAGAGGGTCAGCGGGGTGGCCAGCACCTCGACGACGGCGAAGAAGTAGTTGAGCAGCGCGGTCAGCACGATCATCGCGAGCAGGCCGTGCCGGCGGGCGATGAACCGCCAGCCCCCGAGGACCTCCTGCCCGAACGACTCCTCCCGCTTCTTGAACAGGGTGTCGGGGAAGCGTACGGCGAGGGTGATGCCGACCGCGACGGCGAAGCTGACCAGGTCGATCAGGACGATGCCGCGCAGGCCGATCGCGACCACGAGCGCGCCGCCGACGAGCGGGGCGAGCACGGTGCTGGTCGCGGTGCCCAGCGAGATGAGGCCGTTGGCCCGGCCGTAGTACCGCTTGGGCACGAGCTGGGTCACCGCCGCGAGGTACGCCGGTTGCTGGAACGCGGTGGCCAGCGCGCTGGCCGTGAGCGCCGCGAAGACGTGCCAGAGCTGCGCCCGGCCGGTCCAGAGCAGCACCGCCAGGACCACCGTGCCGCAGGCGGCGAAGGAGTCGGCGCAGACCATGATCAGCCGGCGGTCCCAGCGGTCGGCCAGTGCGCCGGCGATCGGTGAGAGGACCACCGCCGGCAGCAGCGCCAGCACCGACGCCAGCGCGAACCAGGAGATCGAGCCGGTGCGTTGGTAGACCCACAGCGACAGGGCGAACCCCGTCAGCCCCGTGCCGACCAGCGACACGAGCTGCCCGAACGCGACCAGGAAGAACGTGGTCAGCCCGGAGCGGGCCGGCGGAACCGGCGCGGGAACGGACGGCGCGGGAACGGCCGACGCGGGGACGACCTGGGTCGGGACGGCCTGGGTCGGGACGGCCTGCACGGAAGTGACCGGCGCGGGGACCGGCGCGGCGGTGGGGACCGCCGCGTCCGGCGGGTCGGCCAGGATGATGTCCGCCAGCTCCGTGGCCTGGTGCTTCTGGAAGTAGTGCCCCGCGCCCTCGATGGTGCACAGGCGGACCGAGTCGGAGAAGTACCCCCACTCCAGGTAGCGCTCCTCGTACAGCTCGGTGGCGCGGTCGCCGGTGCCCACCACGCAGACGATCGGGGCGGCCAGCCGCCGGGGCAGCCCCTGGGCGTAGACGTCGGTGTAGTAGTCCTCGCCGACCCGGGTGTCGGCCAGGAAGACCCCCATCAGGAAGTCCTTCTCCCGTTCGTCGAGCACGTCGGTGAAGAAGCCCATGGCCCGCAGGAAGTCCAGCGCGTGCCGCTTCGAGGTCCAGCGCTCCATCGGGAAGGCGCGGCGGAACCAGCGGGCGAACCGGCCCGGCAGCCGGGGCGCCGGGAAGTGCCCGCCGACGACCACCCGGCGCACGTCGACCCCGGCCGCCTCCAGCCGCCGGCCCAGCTCGACGGCGGTGGCGCCGCCCATGCAGTGGCCGTAGACCAGCACCGGCCCGGAGATGCCGGCGGTCACCTCGGCCATGCACCGCTCGACCAGCTCGGCCATGCCCAGGGCCGGCTCGTCGGGGCGGTTGAGGTCGTGCCCGGGGCGTTGCAGGGCGTAGAGCGCGACGTGCGCGGGCATCGCGGCGGCCAGGGACTGGTAGGTCACCGCGCCGGCCCCGGCGAACGGTACGCAGAGCACCGTCACCGCCGGCGCGGTCGCCCGGGGCGGGGTCAGCTCGTGCAGCAGCCGGTCGGCCTCGCCGGCCGCGGCGTCGGCGTGCCCGGTCAGGCCGCGGATCGTCGGGTGGCGGAACAGGTCCAGCACGCTGATCGGTGGCTCGATGCCGCTGAGCGCCCGGATCGCGGTGAACGAGTCCCCGCCGAGGTCGAAGAAGTCGTCGTCGATGCCGACCCGGTCGTAGCCGAGCACCTGCGCCCAGCGCTCGGCGAGGGCGGCCTGCAGCGGGGTGGCCGGCGCCGCGCCGACGTCGCCGCGCGGCCCGCCGCGCCCGGGCGCCGGCAGGGCCCGGCGGTCGACCTTGCCGTTGTCGGTCAACGGCAGGGCGTCGAGCGGCACGTACGTCGTCGGGACCATGTAGTCGGGCAGCCAGTCGCGCAGGAACGCCCGCCACCGGCCGGCCCCCTCGTCGGGCGGCTCGGGGCGCGGCGCGAGGTACGCGACCAGGGCCGGCTCGCCGTCGATGTCACGCACCACGACGGCCGACTCCCGCACCGCCGGGTGCCGTTGCAGCGCCGCCTCGATCTCGCCCAGCTCGATGCGGTGGCCGCGCACCTTCACCTGGGAGTCGTTGCGGCCGAGGCACTCGATCGTGCCGTCGGGACGCCACCGGGCGAGGTCGCCGGTGCGGTAGAGCCGGGCGCCCGGCTGGTCGGCGTACGGGTCGGGGCGGAACCGGTCGGCGGTCAGGCCCGGCTGGTCGAGGTAGTCGCGGGCCACCCCGGCGCCGCCGAGCCAGAGTTCCCCGACCACGCCCACGGGCACCGGCCGCAGCGCCTCGTCGAGCACGTACGCCCGCAGGTTGGCGATCGGCCGGCCGATGGTGACCTCGGGCGCGTCCGGCGCGATCCGGGCCGTGGTGGCCCAGATGGTGGCCTCCGTCGGCCCGTACATGTTCCACAGCTCGCCGACCCGGGCGGCCAGGTCGCGGGCCAGCGGCGGAGGCAGCGCCTCGCCGCCGCAGAGCGCCTTCAGCCCCGGCATCCCGGTCCAGCCGGAGGCGAGCAGCAGCCGCCAGGTGGCCGGGGTGGCCTGCACGACGGTGGCCCCCTCGGCGCGCAGCAGCGCGGCCAGCCCGGCGGCGTCGTAGCCGACGTCCCGGCCGGCGACCACCACCCGGGCGCCGACCGCCAGCGGCAGGAACAGCTCCAGCACGGAGATGTCGAAGGCGAAGGTGGTCAGCGCGACCAGGGTGTCGTCGGCGGTCAGGCCCGGCGCGTGCCGCATCGCGGTGAGCAGGTTGACCACCGAGGCGTGGCTGACCCGCACGCCCTTGGGCCGGCCGGTGGAGCCGGAGGTGTAGAGCACGTACGCCAGGTGCCCGGGAGTGGTGACCGGATCGGGGTCGGCGGCGCACTCGACGGCCAGGGACGGGTCGTCGACGCGCAGCACCGGGCCGGCGAAGTCCGCGAACCGGTCGGCCAGCGCCGGCTCGGTGACCAGCACCGCCGCGCGGCTGTGGTCCAGCACCCAGCGCTGCCGGTCGAGCGGGTACGACGGGTCCAGCGGGACGTACGCGCCACCGGACTTGAGCACGCCGAGCAGCGCCACCAGCAGGTCGGCGGAGCGTTCCATCGACACGGCGACCGTCACGTCCGGCCCGACGCCCACCCGGCGCAGCCGCCGGGCCAGCCGGTTGGCGCGCACGTTCAGTTCCGCGTAGCTGAGGGTGCGGCCCGCGAAGGTGACCGCGGGGCGGTCCGGGGTGCGGGCCACCTGCTCCTCGACCAGCCGGGCCAGCCCGACCGCCGGGACCGGCGCGGCCGTGGCGTTCCACTCCCCCAGCTGCC
This sequence comes from Micromonospora sp. NPDC023814, assembly GCF_040639595.1. NCBI lineage: Bacteria > Bacillati > Actinomycetota > Actinomycetes > Micromonosporales > Micromonosporaceae > Micromonospora > Micromonospora sp. NPDC023814. Next base: position 65,598 of record NZ_JBFAAF010000019.1, on the reverse strand, counting down.
GGTGCCGCTCGGCGGGGGCCAGGATCTCCACGTCGGCGAGCCGGCCGTCCGGGTCCGCCACGAACGCGGTCAGCAGCGTCTCCAGGTGGGCCAGCATCCGCTCGGCGGTGCCCAGGTCGAACAGCGCGGTGTTGTACTCCAGGCAGCAGAGCAACCCGTCCGGCCGGTCGTACGCGTACAGGGCGAGGTCGACCTGGGCGGTGCCGGGTTCGACGGTGAGCTGCTCCACCCGCAGGCCGGTCATCGCCAGGTCCTGCTCGGGCAGGTTGAGCAGGTTCACCATCACCTGGAACAGGGCGTTGCGGCTGAGGTCCCGGGGCACGTCGAGGGCGTCGACCACCCGCTCGAAGGGCGTCTCCTGGTGGTCGTACGCGGCCAGGGCGGTGCGGCGGGTCTCGTCGAGCAGCCGGGCGACGCTCCAGTCGCCGTCCAGCGTGGTGCGCAGCACGATGCTGTTGAGGAAGAAGCCGACCATCGGCTCCAGCTCGGCACGGACCCGGCCGGCCACCGGGGAGCCGACGCAGATGTCGCGCTGCCCGGTGTAGCGGAACAGCAGCGCCTGCACGGCTGCGAGCACCGTCATGTAGAGGGTGGCGCCGTGCCGCTGGCCGAGGTCGCGGACCCGCTCGGTCAGCGCCGGCGGCAGGGTCAGCCGGGCCACCGCCCCGTCGAAGGTCTGCACCGGCGGCCGGGGCCGGTCGGTGGGCAGGTCCAAGGCGCCCGTCGCGCCGGCCAGCCGCTCTGTCCAGTACGCCAGGTCGGCGGAGTCCGCGGCGGCCCGATCCCGCTGCCAGCGGGCGTAGTCGGCGTACTGGACCGGCAGGTCGGGCAGGGGCGAGGGCAGGTCGGCGGCGAAGGCGTCGTAAAGGGCGCCCAGGTCGGCCCGGATCACCCCGAGCGACCAGCCGTCGGAGACGATGTGGTGCATCGCGAGGCAGAGCACGTGCCGCCCCGGCGCGGAGCGGAACAGGACGGGCCGGAACAGCGGCCCCCGTTCCAGGTCGTACGGCCGGCGGGCCTCGGCGACCAACGCCAGGCGCTCCCGCTCGGCGAGGTCCGCGTCGTCGGCGCCCTCGACGGCCAGGTCGACCACCGGCAGGTCGACCGGCGCGGCGGGCAGCACCACCTGCACCGGGTCCCCGCCGTCGGGGGCCGGGCGGACCACGGTGCGCAGCACCTCGTGCCGGCGCACCAGCTCGGTCAGCGCGGCGGCGAGCACGTCGACCCGCAGGTCGCCGTGCAGCCGCAGGGCGGTGAGCACCGCGTACGCGACCTGGTCGTGCACCTGCTCCAGGAACCACAGCCGGCGCTGCCCGGACGAGACCGGGGCGGGCCCGGGATCGGTGGCGCGCGGGATCGGCGGCACCGCCGGCTCCGGCGCGGCCGGCAGGGCGGCGGCGACCCCGGCGACGGTGGGCCGGGCGAACACCGCCTCGATCGGCAGCGCCACCCCGAGCCGGGCGCGCACCCGGGCGACGACCTGGGTGGCGAGCAGGGAGTGGCCGCCGAGGGCGAAGAAGTCGTCGTGCGCGCCGACCGGCGCGACGCCGAGCAGCTCGGACCAGATCTCCGCCACCGCCCGCTCCGCCTCGGTACGGGGGGCGAGGTAGGCGGTGGTCAGCGCCGGCCGGTTGCCCCGCTCCGGCGAGTCCACGCCCGACGGGACGCCGCCGCCGTCCCCAGGGGACGCGGACGCCGCGCCGGACGGCGGCGCGGGCTCCGCCCCGGGCGGCACGGCGGGTTCCGCGCCGGGCGGCGGGGCAGGGCGCGGGGCGGGGACGCCGCGGTCGACCCAGTGCCGCTGCCGCTCGAACGGGTAGGTGGGCAGTTCAACCCGGCGGCACGGCCCGGCGTGGAAGGCCGACCAGTCGACGCGTACGCCGGCGAGCCAGAGCCGGCCCACGGCGTCGAGCGCGACGCGGTGGTCGTCGGCGTCGGCGCGGACGTGGCGCATCACCTGCACCACGCGGTCGGGCCGCGCGCCGCCCTGCCGCAGCAGCCCGCCGAGGGTGTGCCCGGGGCCGACCTCGGCGACGGCCAGGCCCCGGTCGGCCAGCAGCGCGGCGCAGTCGGCGAACCGGACCGTGCCGCGCAGGTGCCGCACCCAGTACTCCGGGTCGGTGACCTCCCCGGGCCCCACGGTGGCGCCGGTGACGTTCGACAGGAACGTCGTCGTCGGCTCGGCGTAGCCGACCTGCCGCGCCTCGGCGCGGAAGTCGTCGAGGACCGGGTCGAGCAGCGCGGAGTGGAAGGCCCGGTCGGCGGGAAGCGGGCGGGTCTCGACCCCGTCGCGGTCGAGCCGCCGGTGCAGCGCGGCGACGGCGTCGGGCCGGCCGGACACGACGCACAGGCCGGGCGCGTTGACGGCGGCGAGGTCCAGGTCGTCGCCGAGCAGCGCGCCGACCTCGGGCTCGGGCAGGGAGACGGCGAGCATCGCGCCCGGCGCGGTGGACTGGGCGAGCCGGCTGCGGGCGCGGACCAGCCGCAGCGCGTCCGCGAGGGAGAACACCCCGGCGAGGCAGGCGGCGACGTACTCGCCGAGGCTGTGCCCGGCCACCGCGTCGGGGCGTAGGCCCCGGTCGACCAGCAGCCGGGCCAGCGCGTACTCGGTGACGAAGAGCGCCGGCTGGTTGATCCGGGGCTCGGCGAGCAGGCGCTCGGCCTCGGCCCGGTCGGCGGGCGCGGGGTCGAGGACCGCCCGCAGGTCCACCCCGAGCGGCTCGCGCAGCAGCTCGGCGCAGTGGTCCACGACGGCCCGGTAGCCAGCTTCGGCCCGGTACAGGCCGGCGCCCATGCCGACGTGCTGCGCGCCGTGGCCGGGGAAGACGAAGGCCAGCCCGGCGTCGCCGTCGGTCGCGGCGGTGAGCAGCCGCGCCGGGTCGCCGAGCGCGTCGCGGGCGTCGGCCCGGTCGGCGCAGACGACGGCCCGTCGGTGCGCCATCTGCCGCCGCCGGCCCAGGCCCGCGGCCACGTCCGCCAGCCGCAGCGCGGGGTACGCGTCGAGGTGCGCGCGCAGCGCGTCGGTGGCCCGGTCCAGCGCGGCGGGCGTACGTGCGGAGAGCACCAGCAGGTGCGGGCCGGCCGGCGGCTCGGCGGCCTCGGGCGCGGCGGCGGCCGGCGGGGCCTCCTCCAGCACGACGTGGGCGTTCGTGCCGCCCATCCCGAAGGAGCTCACGCCGGCCCGGCGCGGCCCGGAGTCACCCGGCCACGGCCGGGCCCGGGTCGGCAGGTGGAACGGGCTGGCGGCGAAGTCGATGGCGGGGTTGGGCCGGCGCAGGTTGACCACCGGCGGCAGGGTGCGGTGCCGCAGCGCCAGCACGGTCTTGATCAGGCCGGCCACCCCGGCCGCGGCGTCGGTGTGCCCGATGGCGGCCTTGACCGAGCCGAGCGCGCAGAACCCGGTGTCGGCGGTGCCGCGGCGGAACGCCTCGGTGAGCGCGGCGACCTCGATCGGGTCGCCGAGGCTGGTGCCGGTGCCGTGCGCCTCCACGTAGCCGACCGTGCGGGGGTCCACCCCGGCCACGGCGAGGGCCCGGCTGACCACCTCGGCCTGGCCGGCGACGCCGGGGGCCGAGTAGCCGGCCCGGCGGGCGCCGTCGTTGTTCACCGCCGAACCGCGGATCACCGCGTGCACCAGGTCGCCGTCGGCGAGGGCGTCGGCGAGCCGGCGCAGCACCACGACGCCGACGCCGCTGGAGGCGATGGTGCCCCGGGCGTCGGCGTCGAACGGGCGGCAGTGCCCGTCCGGGGAGAAGATCCCACCGTCGTGGTGCAGGTAGCCCTGCCGCTGGGCGGGGAAGACGCTCACCCCGCCGGCCAGCGCCAGGTCGCACTCGCCGGCGAGCAGGCTCTGCCGGGCCAGGTGCACCGCGACCAGGGAGGTGGAGCAGGCGGTGCCGACGCTGACGCTCGGCCCGGTCAGGTTCAGCTTGTACGACGCCCGGGTCGCCAGGAAGTCCTTGTCGTTGCTCAGCGCGAGCTGGTACTCCCCGAGCGCCCGGATCTCCTCCGGCGCGTCGCGCAGGTGCTCCGACAGGTAGCCGGCCCGGCCGGAGCCGGCGAAGAGCCCGATCTGACCCGCGTACGCCTCGGGGTCGTGGCCGGCGCGTTCGAGGGCCTCCCAGGCGCACTCCAGCAGCAGCCGGTGCTGCGGGTCGAGCACCTGTGCCTCGCGCGGCGTGAAGCCGAAGAACTCGGCGTCGAAGCGGTCCACGTCGGGCAGCTCGGTGCCCCGCCGCACGTACGCGGGGTCGCCCAGCAGTGCCGGGTCGGCCCCGTCGGCGAGCAGTTCCTCGGTGCGGAACTCCCGGACGGCCTCCACGCCGTCGCGGACGAGCCGCCAGAACTCCTCGGGGGTGCGGGCGCCGGGGAACCGGAGGGCCATCCCGACCACCGCGATCGCGTCCCCCGGCACCCCGGTGGTCGCGGCGCCGGGTGCACGCGGCGCCGGGACCGCCGGCGGCGCGGCGACGCCGGCGAGGAACTCGGCCAGCGCCGCGACGGTGGTGTGGCGGAACAGGTCGGTCACGGTGAGCACCGGACCGAGCCGCTCGACCAGCAGCCGGTGCACGGCCAGCAGTCGCAGCGAGTGCCCGCCCAGGTCGAAGAAGTTGTCCCGGACGCCGACCCGGTCGACGCCGAGCACCTCCCGCCACACCTCGGCGACGAACCGCTCGGCCGCGGCGACGTCGCCGACCGGCGGCGCCACCGGCGCGTCCCCGGCCGACCGGTCCGCCGCCGGCGCGCCGGCCGGGGGCGGCGGGAGGGCGGCCGGGTCGAGCTTGCCGTTGCCGGTCAGCGGCAGCGCGTCGACGCCGACGAACGCGGCCGGCACCAGGTGTCCGGGCAGCTCCGCCCGCAGCCCGGCGCGAAGCACGGCCGGGTCCGGGTCGCCGGTGAGGTAGGCGACCAGCCGGGGGTCGTCGGGGTCGTCGCGGCGCAGCACGACGGCGACGTCGCTGTCCGGCCGGAGCCGACGCAGCGCCGCCTCCACCTCGCCGGGCTCGATGCGGTGGCCGCGCAGCTTGACCTGCCCGTCGGCCCGGCCCAGGAACTCCAGGACACCGTCGGGGCGCCACCGGGCCAGGTCGCCGGTGCGGTAGAGCCGCCGCCCGCCCTCGGCGGCGAACGGGTCGGGCAGGAACCGGTCGGCGGTCAGCCCGGGCCGGTTCAGGTAGCCGCGGGCCACGCCCGCGCCGCCGACGTACAACTCACCGGTGACGCCGACGGGAACGGGGTCGAGCCGGTCGTCCAGCACGTACAGGGTGGTGTTGGCGATCGGCCGACCGATCGGCACGGAGCCGGTCCGCGCGGTGCCGGGGCCGACCTCGTGCACCGCGCAGCCGACGACGGTCTCGGTCGGGCCGTACTCGTTGACGAGCCGGGTGCCGGCAGCGTGGTCCCGCCACAGCGCCACCTGGTCGGCGCGCAGGTTCTCCCCGCCGATGACGAACGCCCGGGTCCGGCCCGCCGCCCCGGTCGCCCCGACCTGCCGGTTGACGATCTCCAACTGGGCGGGAGTGATCTTGACCAGCCCGTACGGCGTGCGCCGTGCGCGCAGCGCCTCGCCGAGCCCCGCCGGCCCGAGGTCGTCGGGGAGCAGCCGGACGGTCGCGCCGGCGGCCAGCGGCACCAGCAGGCTGGTGACCGTCAGGTCGAAGCCGATCGAGGAGTGCACCGGCACCTCGTCGCCCGGGCCCAGCCGGTACGCGGCACCCGCCCAGCGCAGGTAGTTCACCACGCCCCGGTGGGTCACCATCACACCCTTGGGGCGGCCCGTCGAGCCGGAGGTGTGGATGACGTAGGCGAGGTCGTCCGGGCCCGTCCGCACGGACACCGGGGCCGTCCCGGTCGGCGGCGCCGCGTCGAGGCCCACCTCGACCGGCCGGGCCTGCCCCACGGGGAGCCGGTGCCGCAGCAGCGCGGAGGTCAGCACCACCGGGGCGCCGCTGTCGGCCAGGAGGTGTCCGAGCCGGGCCGGCGGGTGGGTCGGGTCCAGCGGCACGTACGCGGCCCCGGCCTTGAGCACCGCGAGCAGTGCCACCGGCAGCGCGGCGGACCGCTCCAGCAGGACGCCGACGAGGTCGCCGACGCCGATCCCCTCGGCGCGCAGGGTCGCGGCCAGCGCGTCGGCGCGGGCGTCGAGTTCCCCGTAGCTCAGGGTGCGCGCGTCGTCGGCGACCGCCGGGGCGTCGGGCAGCTCCCGGGCCCACCGGCCGACCAACGCGTGGACGCGGACGTCCGGCGGCGCGGCGGTGGCGGTGTCGTTCCAGTCCACCAGCATCCGCCGGCGCTCCTCGGCGACGAGCAGCCGGGCGTCGCGGATCCGGACGTCGGGGTCGGCGAGCAGGTCGGCCAGCAGGGTCCGGAAATGTCCGGCGAGCCGCGCCACGGTCGCCGCGTCGAACAGGTCGGTGCGGTACTCGACCACGGCGTCGAGCCCGTCCGCGCCGGGGCGTACGGCCACGGTCAGGTCGAACTTCGCGGTGCGGGTCGGCACCTCGACGCAGGTCGCGTCGATCCCGGGCAGCCGCAGCGGCGCGGGCGCGTCGGCGTGCACGAACATCACCTGGAACAGCGGGCTGTGCCCGGCGTGCCGGGCCGGGCGCACCGCCTCGACGACGCTCCCGAAGGGCAGCTCCTGCCGCTCCTGGGCGGCCAGCACCTCGGCCCGGACCCGGGCCACGCAGGTGGCGAAGGTCGGGTCGTCGGTCAGGTCGGTCCGGATCACCACGGTGTTGACGAACAGGCCGACCAGCGGCTCCGTCTCCGGGCGGCCTCGGTTGGCCACCGGGGTGCCGACGGGCACGTCGTACCGGCCGGTCCACCGGGCCAGCAGCACCTGGAACGCGGCGAGCAGCAGCAGGTACGGCGTGACGTTGAGCCGCAGGCACAGCGCCCGCAGCGCGTCGGGCGGGACGCCCAGCGGGAACGCGGCGGTGGCGCCGGCCTGCGACGGCGCGGCGGGCCGGGGGCCGGGGGTGGGCAGCTCCAGCACCGGCGGCGCGCCCGCGAGCCGCTCCCGCCACCAGCGCCGCTGCGCCTCCGCCTCCGGCCCGGCCAGCCACCGCCGCTGCCACTGCGCGTAGTCGCCGTACGTGACGGGCAGCGCCGGCAGCTCGGCGGACCGACCGGCCAGCCGGGCGGCGTACGCCTCGGACAGCTCGTCGGCGACGATCCGCAGCGACCACTCGTCCACCGCCGCGTGGTGCGCGGTCAGCACCAGCACGTGGTCGGTGTCGGCGAGGCGCAGCAGGCGGGCCCGCAGCACCGGGCCGCCGCCCAGGTCGATCGGGGTGGCCGCCTCGGCGGCGAGGCGGGCGGCCAGCTCGTCCTCCCGCGCGGACGCGGCCAGCCCGGTCAGGTCCAGCACGGCCAGCAGGCCGGCCGGTGGCTCGGCGACCACCGGCACCACCCGGCCGCCCTCGGCGGTCAGCGTGGTGCGCAGCGGCTCGTGCCGGGCGACCACCGCGTCCAGCGCCGCGCTCAGGGCGGGCAGGTCCAGCGGGCCGCGCAGCCGCCACGCCACCGGTGCCAGGTACGCCGGCTCGCCCGGGTCGGCCTGCGCCAGGTACCACATCTGCCGCTGCCCGGCGGAGGCGACGCGGCCGGCGGGCCCGCCGCCGGGGATGATCGCGTCCGTGCCGGCCGGCACGGCCGCGCCCCCGTCGGCGGCAGCGGCGCGCCGGGCGCGCAGGGCGGCGAGCAGCGCGGCCTGGCGCGGGGAGAGCACGTCAGTCATCGAGACGCCCGAGCATCGTCTCGGCCTCGGCGTCCGAGCAGGCCAGCACGCTGAGGTAGAGCGCGGCGGCCTCGTCCACGGCGGGACCGTGCTCGGCGCGCAGCGCGGCGGTGAACTCGCCCAGCGTGGGATGCTCGAAGACGGCGGCCAGCGGCACCCGCACGTCGAGGGCGGCGCGCAGCCGGGCCGCCATCCGGGCGGCCACCAGGGAGTCGCCACCGAGCAGGAAGAAGTTGTCCTCCGCCGCCACGTGGTCGGCCCGCAGCGCCGCGCGCCAGGCGTCCGCCACGACCTCCGCGACCGGGCTGCCCCCGTCGCGCGTCCCGTCCGTCGTCATCGTGTCCCCCCGGTCGCGTCGCCCGTCCGTCGTCATCGCGTCCCCCGTCGTCCCGTCATCGCGGCCCCCCGGTCGCGTGGTCCGTTCCCGTCAGCTCGTCCCCCGGTGTCTCCGCCGGTGCCGGCGGTCTGCCCGTCAACGGCCCACGCCCGCAGCAGGCCGAGCGCCTCCGCGTCGTCGCGCGCCTCGACCACCGGGCACGGCACCGGGGCCGGGCCGGTGCCGGCGGCGTCCAGCAGGAACCAGAGCCAGGCGAGGTAGCGGCCGGCGATCTCGTCGGCCGCGGTCTCCGCCTCGGCCGGGTCGAACCCGTTGGCGGCGGCGAAGGCGCGGGCGAGCCGGGTCAGCTCGTGCCGCATCCGGTCCACGGTCTCCTCAGGGTCGGCGAGCAGCGGGACCGGTCCGGCCGGCGCGGACTCGCCGGCGAGCTTGCGGTGCAGCACCGCGTACTCGCGGCGGACCGTCTCCTCGTCGGGCACCGTCGCCGCGACCAGGACCAGGTGGACCGGTGGCCCGCCGGCGTCGGCGAGGGCGCGGGCCAGGTGGTGGGCGAAGACCGCCGCGCTGCAGTAGCCGACGACCGTCACCGGGCCGGCGTCGGCGGGCCGCAGCCGGAGGAACTCCGCCGCGCAGGCGTCCGCCAGGTCGCGGTGGCCGGGCAGCCCCGGGTGCAGCTCCAGGCTGGTCACCGGGTCCAGCCGCCAGATCTCGTGCCGGCCGCCCCGCGCGGGCCCGCCCGGCCGGCGCGCCGCCCCGGCTCCCGTCGCCCCGTCGACACCGGCCTCGGCTTCGGCTTCGGCTTCGGCGAGGGTGGCGGCGAGGCCGGGGCCGGCGGAGTCGCCGGCGAACTCAACCGTCAGCAGGCACCCGGACCGTCCCTCGCTGACCTGGCGCAACGCAATCGTCCGTGCCATCGGGGTCTCCTTGTGCGTACGCGTCTAGCTGGTCGGTGACGGCGGCGGCGAGCGCCGCCGCGGCGTCCGGGGTGAGCGCCCGCCCGTCGGCCTCGACGAGGACGGACAGCGCCCCGCCCGGGTGCTGGCGCAGGGTCAGGCAGACCGGGAAGCGGTTGGCGGAGCGGCGCAGCTCCCGCCGCCGCCAGGTGACCCGGCCGGTGACCAGCTCGGGCTCCTCCACGGAGTCGAGGTAGCAGGTCGGGTAGGTGCCGGGCGGTGCGCCGGTGCCCCGCAGCACCTCGGCCGCCACCTCCCGGAACGGGGCCTGCTCGGCCACCGCCCGACGCAGCTCCGTCCGGACCCGGCCGAGGGTGTCGGGCCAGGGCTTCCGCAGTTCCGTGCAGGGCAGCAGCACGGTGTTGACCGCGTACCCGGCGACGTCGAACTCGTCGGCGGCCCGGCGGGTGGTGGTGGCGCAGCCGACGACCACCGCGTCCCGGTCGAGCAGCGCGCCGAGCGCCCGCGCGTACGCGGCGGCGGCCAGCTCGGTCGCGCTGCCGTCGCCCGCCCGGGTCAGCGCCCGGGCCGTGGCGCGCACCGGACGGGTCACCACGGTCCGGCCGGTGCCGCCGGGTACCGGGGCCGGCTCGGCGATCCCGCGCACCCGGGCCGCGGTGGCGCGGACAGCCTCCCGGGCGGCGGCGTCGGCGACCCGGGCCGACCGGCGCAGGTTCAGGTCGCACAGCGTGGTGGCGGGCGGCGGGGGCGACCAGGCCGGGTCGTCGTGGCAGCGGGCCAGGTCGGCCAGGAACAGCCGCAGGGACCACGCGTCGACCGCCAGGTGGTGCCAGACCAACAGCAGGTCGGTGCGGTCGCCGGAACCGAGCACGGCGCAGCGCAGCAGCGGCTCGGTCGTCGTGTCGAACGGGCGGCGGGCGCGGGCCCGCACGGCCGCGTCGAGCGCCGGTCCGTCGGTGAGGTCGACCAGTTCCACGGTCGGCGGGTACCGGTCGAGCACCAGCTCGGGCAGGCCGTCGACGAGCCGCAGCCCGGCGCCGAACGCGGGGTGGGCGGCGACCGCCCGGCGCAGCGCGGCGGCCAGCCGGCCCCGGTCCACGCGGGCCGTCGTGCTGAACCAGACCGGCTCCACGTAGAGGTCGGTGCCCGGGTCCAGCTCGTCGTGCAGCCACAGCCCGAGTTGCTCGGGGGTGAGCGGCGCGCGCCGCGCCCCCACCTCGGGCGGGGTCGCGGCCCTCGGCGCGGGGCCGGGCGGCCGACCGGTCGACGCCTCCCGGAGCCGGGCGGCGAGGGCCGCCGCGTCGGGGGCGCGCAGGACGTCGGCGGGGGTCAGCCGCACGCCGGTACGCTCGGTCAGCCGGGCGGCCACCCGGGCCGCGGCGAGCGAGGTGCCGCCGAGCGGCAGGAAGGCGTCGCCGGCCCGGATCTCCCCGGCCGGCAGCACCCGCCGCCAGGCGTCGAGCACCACGCCGACCGGGTCGGCCGGGTCGGGCACGTCGGCAGATTCCCCAGGGTCGGTCGGGGACGCTGCGGCGACCACGTCGACCGGTTCCCCGGGGCCGGTCGGGGAACCGGCGGCCGGCAGGGGCAGCGCGGCGAGCCGGTCGTGGTCGTACTTGCCGTGCGGGGTGAGCGGTAGCCGGGGCAGCAGGGCCACCACCGCCGGCACGGCGTACCCGGGGAGCCGGTCGCGGGCGTGGTCCCGGACCGCCCGCTCGGTCAGCCCGGCCCCCGGCTCCGCCGCCACGTACGCCACCAGCACGTCCCCGAGCCCGTCCCACCGCCGGGCCGCCACCACCACGTCGCGGACGCCGGGCAGCCGGCGCAGCACCGCCTCCACCTCGGCCGGCTCGATCCGGAAGCCGCGGAGTTTGACCTGCCGGTCGACGCGGCCGAGGAAGAGCAGGTTGCCGTCGGGCAGGGTGCGTGCCAGGTCGCCGGTCCGGTAGCTGCGCGTGCCGTCGGCCGCCGCGCCGAACGCCGGTTCCCCGCCCGGGTCCCGCAGGTAGCCGCGGGCCACCGCCGCGCCGGCGACGACCACCTCGCCGGTCCCCGTCGGGCGGCACGACCCGTCGGGTTGGCGCAGCAGCAGCCGCGTGCCCCGCACGGCGGTGCCGATCGGGGTCCGCTCGCCGGGCACGGCGCCGTCGCGGGGCACCACGTACAGGGCGCAGCAGACGGTCGCCTCGGCCGGGCCGTACCCGTTGACGACGGTCAGGGCCGGCCGGCTGCGGGCGATGTCCTGCAACAGCGGGCGCGGGATCGGCTCGACGCCGACCAGCAGCCGCCGCAGCCCGGTCAGCGCCCCCGGCTCGGCGCGCAGCAGCGCCCGCAGCTCGGGCAGGAACGCCGGCGGCACGTACGCGCTGCCCGCCGCCGCCGCGTCCAGGAACCCGGCGAGCGCGGTGCCGTCGTGCCGGGCCCCGTCCGGCACGACCCGCACCGTCCCGGCCCGGGCCAGCGGGGCGAAGCACTCCCAGACCGCGACGTCGAAGGAGGGGCGGGTCCACCACGTGCCGGTGTGCCCGTCCGGCACCGGCGCGCGGTCGTCGAGGTCGGCGAGGAGGTTGACCAGGTTGCCGTGCTCCACCTGCACGGCCTTCGACGCGCCCGTCGAGCCGGAGGTGTGTACCACGTACGCCACGTCGGACGGCTCGCCGGTGTCGGTGAGGGGCGCAGCCGGCCCGGCCCCGACGGCGGCCGGCGCGAGGACGGGCCGCCCGGGCGGGGCGGACCCGGCCACCACGAGCGCCGGCTCGGCGGCGTCGAGCAGCGCGGCGACGCGGGCCGGCGGTTGGCGCGGGTCCAGCGGCACGTACGCCGCCCGCACCGCGAACGCGCCGACGGCGGCGGCGACGGCGTGCGCGCCGGGCTCCAGCAGCACCCCGACCCGGTCACCGGGGCCGACACCGCGCGCGGCGTAGCCGGCGGCGTAGCGGCCGGCCAGGTCGCGCAGGCCGGCCCAGGTGACGACGGCGTCCTCGGCGTGCACGGCGACCGCGTCCGGCCGCCGGTCGGCGGCGGCGAGCAGGCGGCTGAGCAGGGTGCCGGTCACCGGGCCGCCCCGACCCCGTCCGGCGCGACCGGCCCGGCGGCGCGCAGCGCCTCGACGGCGGCGAGGTAGTCGGCGAAGCGCCGGTGCTCGTAGAGCAGCGTGGCACGCACGTCGACCCGCAGTCCCTGCCGGACCAGGGCGGTCAGCCGCACCGCGAGCAGCGAGTCGCCGCCGACGGTGAAGAAGTCGTCGTCGGGGCGGGGCGGGGCGCCCAGCACGGCCCGCCACGCCTCCGCGACCGCCGTCCCGGCCTCGGTCGGCTGGTCCCCCGGCGCGTCCCGGCCGTTCCCGCGCTCGCCGGCCAGCCGCCGGGCGGTGCCGGCGCGCAGCGCGGCCCGGTCGAGCTTGCCGTTGGTGGTCAGCGGCAGGGCGTCGCACCGCTCCACGAGGTGCGGCACCATCGCGGCGGGCAGCCGGGAACGCAGCCAGTCCCGCACGCCGTCGGCGTCGACCGCGCCGACCACCCAGGCCACCAGCAGCGTCTGCCCGTCCCGGTCGAGCGTGCCGGCTGCGGCCTGGCCGACCCCGGGCATCGCGAGCAGGGCGAACTCCACCTCCCGCAGCTCGATCCGGTGGCCGCGGACCTTGACCTGGCCGTCGCCGCGGCCGACGAAGTGCAGCTCGCCGTCGCGGTCGCGCCGGCAGACGTCCCCGGTGCGGTAGTGCCGCTCCCCGTCGCCGACGCCGAAGGCGGCGGCGGTCTCGGCGGGCGCGGACCGGTAGCCACAGGCCAGCACCGGCCCGGCGACGACCAGCTCACCCTGCTCGTCGCCGTCCTCGGGGCCGGTCGGGGCCAGGGCCAGCCGGGCGCCGGCGACCGGCCGTCCGATCGGCGGCGGACCGGTCCGGTCGGTGTGCCGACGCAGGTCCGACGTGGCGGTGACCAGGATGGTCGCCTCGGTGGGGCCGTAGAGGTTGTGCACGGCGGCGCCGAAGTCGGCCGGTGGCCAGGTGCGCAGCCGGTCGCCGCCCGTGGCCAGGCTGCGCAGCCGGCCGGTGTCGGCCCCGGCGCGCAGCAGGTGCTCGGCGAGCGGGGTGGTGAGGAAGCAGTGGTCGACCTCGCGCACCGTCGCCGCCACCCGCTCCGGGTCGCGGGCCACCGACTCGTCGGCGAGCAGCACCGTGGCGCCGCGCATCAGCGGCGCCCAGAGGTCGAGCAGGGCGGCGTCGAAGGCCAGCCCGGCGAAGGCGGCGGTCCGCACGCCGGGGCCGAGGCGGAAGGCTGTCGCGTACCAGTCGAGGACCGTCCACAGGCTGCGGTGGGCGACCTCGACCTGCTTGGGCCGGCCGGTGGAGCCGGAGGTGGAGATGAGGTACGCAAGGTCGTCGGCGTCGGGCAGCCGCAGGTGTTCCTCCCGGCCCGCGCGGACCGGGGTGACCCCGGCGGGCAGCCGGTCGCCGTACTCCTCGGCGGTGACGGCGATCCGGCAGCCGGCGTCGGTGAGGATCCGGGCGACCCGGGCCGCCGGCAGCGCCGGGTCCAGCGGGAGGAACGCGGCGCCGCAGAACCAGGCGGCGAGCTGCCCGACGACGGCGTCGGCGGTGCGCGGCCGCAGCACCGCGACCACCCGCCCCTCGGCGCCGCCCGCGGCCAGCGTCGGGGCCAGCGCCCCGGCCAGCTTCGTGGCGGCGGTGACGAGGTCGCGGTAGCGCAGCGTGCGGTGGCTGTCGACGACCGCCGTTCGGTCGGGGTGCGTCCGGGCGGCGCGCAGCACCTGGGCGGGGACGGTGGTGGGGCGGTGCTGACCGGCACGTGCGGCGGCGGTCACGGCTCCCCGCAGGGTCGGGTCACGACAGCGCCTCCAGGTCGCGCGGCGGAAGGGGTGCGTAACAGCACGTCAACGCTTGTTACGCGAGTCATCCTGGCACCACGGCACGTGTCACGACCATCATCGACGGTGACGGGCCGAAACGGCGTTCGCCTCCATTTTCATGCACGTAGGTCTATTGACGCGCGGATGCCGACTTCGCTAAAAGGAGCCGGCGGGAAACCCACGGTGACCCGGCGGCCGACGCGGGCTCACCCCACCTCGCTCAGCAGGCCGTCGACGAGGTCGCGCGGCAGCCCGTGGGTGTCGTGCAGGTCGCGGTAGTCCTCGTCGGTCAGCGGCCCCCGGGACCGGCGGCGCCGGACCACCGGGCGTCCGCGCCGCAGCAGCTCCCGGAACCGCCACTCCTCGCCGGAGAGCACCTCGCGCACCTCGTCGACGGTGACGCTCTGCCGGAACCCGTCGAGGGTGTGCCGCACCGGCCCGGTGGGCAGGTCGGACAGGCTGCGGGACGGCTCGTCGCGCCACAGGGTGGTGAGTACGCGGCGCAGCAGCCGGCGCAGCACGTAGCCGCGGCCCGTGTTCGACGGCCGGACGCCGTCGCCGACCACCACCACGCTCGACCGTAGGTGGTCGCCGACCAGGCGCAGCGGCTCGTCCCGCAGGTCCCACACGTCGCGGACGCCGCGAACCCACGGCACGAGCCCATCGGTCTCGAAGACGGAGCGGTGGCCCCGCAGCACCATCTCCAGGCGTTCGAGGCCCATCCCGGTGTCCACGTTGGGCTGCCGCAGCGACGTCAGGCTGCCGTCCGGGTGCCGGCGGTAGCGCATCCGCACGTGGTTCCAGACCTCCATCCACCGGCCGTCGGTGCCGGGGGTGCCCCGGGGCGGCCCGTCCCCCGTCCAGACGAAGATCTCCGTGTCGGGTCCGCACGGCCCGGTGGGGCCGTTGGACCACCAGTTCTCATCCCCGGTCAGCTCCACGGGCAGGCCCAGCTCACCCCAGGTGCGCAACGAGGACTCGTCCGGGCCGACCTGGTCGTCGCCGCCGAAGACCGTCACGTGCAGCCGGTCGTGGTCGACGCCGAAGCCGTCGCGCAGCAGCTCGTAGCCCCAGCGCAGGCTCTGCGGGAGGCCGTAGTCGCCGAGCGACCAGGAACCCAGCATCCGGAACACGGTCAGGTGGGTGGAGTCGCCGACCTCGTCCAGGTCGGTGGTGCGCAGGCAGCGCTGCACGTTGACCAGGCGCCGGCCCAGCGGGTGGGGTCGGCCCTCCAGGTAGGGGGTCAACGGGTGCATGCCGGAGGTGGTGAACAGCACCGGGTCGCCCGGCGGCGGGATCAGCGAGCCGTCGGGCACGAGTTCGTGGCCGCGCTCGCGGAAGAAGTCGACGAAGGTGCGGCTGATCGGGTCGTACGTCATGGCGGGCGGCCTTTCCGGGTGGGGCGGCCGGAAAGGGTCCACCGCCGGGAACCGGCGGGCCGGGACGACGGAGAAGAACGCCGGCGGACCGTTTCCGGTCGCCGGCGGGAGGTGGTGAGGTCAGGCGGCGGCGACCGACGAGCGCGAAGCTCGCGCGGCCGCGGCGGCGAAGGAACGCCTGATCTCCATGCCTCCGACTGTACGCGGACGACGACGCCGCCGCCCAGCGCGTTTCGCGCCCGGGCGGCGGCGTCGGGGATGGTCAGGCACCCACGGAGGCGAGGGCCGGGGCGGGACGGTCGTCGACCGGGTCCGGGGTCTTCCGGTTGGGCAGGGACAGCCGGAAGACCTTCTTCCACGCGGAGAACACCTGCCGGGGCAGCGAGCCGGTGGTGTACTTCAGCCCGTACCGGTCGAACAGGGCCCGCACCTCGGGGGCGATCTCCTGGTAGCGGTTGCTGGGCAGGTCGGGGAAGAGGTGGTGCTCGATCTGGTACGACAGGTTGCCGGTCATGATGTGCAGCAGCCGGCTGCCGCTGATGTTGGCCGAGCCGAGCATCTGCCGCAGGTACCACTCGCCGCGGGTCTCGCCCTCGATCGAGCGCCGGGAGAAGGTCTCCACGCCCTCCGGGAAGTGCCCGCACATGATCACCGAGTGGCTCCACAGGTTGCGCAGGAGGTTGGCGGTGAACGTGGCGGCGAGCGTGTGCAGGAACGACGGCCCGGACAGCAGCGGATGCAGGACGTAGTCCTTGAGCACCTGGCGGCGGATCTTCCGGCCCACCGCGCGGGCCCGGGCCCGGAACTCCGGCTTCTTGTGCCGGCCCTTGCGCAGGTTGCGCCCCAGCTCCAGGTCGTACGCGGCGATGCCGTACTCGAAGAAGCAGGCGTTGATGAAGTTCCACAGCGGCTGGCCCAGGTGGAACGGGTGCCACCGCTGGTCCTCGTCGACGCGCATGATGCCGTAGCCGAGGTCGTTGTCCTTGCCGATCACGTTCGTGTACCGGTGGTGCAGCTCGTTGTGCGAGTGCTTCCACTGGTCGGCCGGCGAGACGTGGTCCCACTCCCAGGTGGTGGAGTGGATCTTCGGGTCCCGCATCCAGTCCCACTGGCCGTGCAGGACGTTGTGGCCGATCTCCATGTTCTCCAGGATCTTGGCCACGGTCAGGCCGGCGGTGCCCACGATCCAGGCCGGCGGGAAGAGCGAGAAGAGCAGCACCACCCGGCTGCCCAGCTCCAGCTTGCGCTGCGTCGAGATGACCCGGCGGATGTACGCGGCGTCCCGTTCGCCCCGGTCGGCGATCACCCGGTCGCGGATCGCGTCGAGTTCCTTGCCGATGGTCTCGATGTCCTCGGCGGTCAGGTGGGCGATCGGGTTGACGGGCTTGTTCTGGATCACGGTCACGTCGGGTACTCCGGTCAGTGGTCGATGTCGCAGGGGCCGGCCGCGGCCGACACGCAGGTCTGGATGAGGACGCCGTCGCCGGGCACCGCCGTGGTCAGGTCCCCGTTGCGCAGGTCGCGGACCGCGCCCTGGCGCAGCGGCAGGACGCAGCCGAAGCAGATGCCCATCCGGCAGCCCGAGGGCATCAGCACCCCGGCGTTCTCGCCGGCGTCGAGCAGCGGGGTGGCGCCGTCGGCCGCCACGGTCACCCCCGAGCGGGCGAAGGTGACGGTGCCGCCCTCCCCGGGTGAGATGACGGTGGGCCGGAACCGCTCGGTGTGCAGCCGGCTGCCGCGCCCCTGGGCCGTCCAGTGCTCTGCCAGCGCGTCGAGCAGGCCGACCGGGCCGCAGGCCCAGGTCTCCCGGTCGAGGTGGTCGGGCACGAGGCCGGCGAGGCCGGCCACGGTGAGCAGCCCGTCGGCGTCGGTGTGCCGCTCCACCAGCCGGATCGCGCCCCGCGCGGCGAGGTCCCGCAGGTCGGCGCCGAAGATCGTGTCGGCCGGGGTCGGCGCGGAGTGCACCACGACGACGTCGGCGCCGGCCAGCACGCCCGAGCGCAGCATCCCCATCACCGGGGTGACCCCGCTGCCGGCGGTCACGAAGAGCACCCGGGCGGGCGGCCGGCCCGGCAGCACGAAGTCGCCCTGGGCCTGGTCGAGCTGGACCAGCGTCCCGGGCTGCGCCCGGCGGACGAGGTGGTTGCTGACCACGCCGTCCGGGATCGCCTTGACGGTGATCGAGATGGGCCCGCGGGCGGTCGGGGCCGAGGTGACCGAGTACGCCCGCCACAGGCGCACGCCGTCGACGTCGACGCCGAGGCGGACGTACTGGCCCGGGGTGTGGCCCCGCCAGTCGCGGCCCGGCCGGATCACCAGTGTCGCCGCGTCGGCGGTCTCGGGGCGGACGGCGACGATCCGGCCGCGCAGGTCCGCCCCGGAGCGCAGCGGGGCCACCAGGTCGAGGTAGTCGTCGGGCAGCAGCGGGGTGGTGACCGACGCGGCCAGCCGCAGGATGCGGCCCCGCAGGGACGCCTTCGCGGGTGGGCGCGGGACGGTGGTCGTCATGATTCGATGGTCGCGGCGGCCTGGCATAAAATCTTGGCCTGCGAAGGTGAACCGATCCAGGCTTTTTGTGCGGAGGGAACAAACGTGTCGGAACGCTCCGAGGCCACCCGGCGTGCGGCCGGCCTCGAACTGGACGCGCGGGTCGCGGCCGCGCTGCGCGACCGGCTGCCGCTGCTCGCCGAGCGGACGATCACCGCGATCACCGCCGAGGTCCCGAGCTACTCCGGCACCCTCACCGGCCAGATGCGCGAGAAGATCGAGACCGCGGTGCAGCTCGCGCTCGGCACGTTCCTCCAGCTCATCGAGCGGTCCCAGGGCGCCGACCCGAGCACGCCCCTGGTCGGCGCCCTGGAGGCCGCGTACGCCCTCGGCAGCGGCGAGGCGCGCTCCGGCCGGAGCATGGACGCGCTGCTGGCCGCGTACCGGGTGGGCGCCCGCGTCTCGTGGCGGGAGATGTCCACCACCACGGTGCAGGGCGGGTCGTCCGCGGCCACCGTCGCCGAGTTCGCCGAGCTGATGTTCGCGTACATCGACGAGCTCTCCGCCGCCAGCGTGGCCGGGCACGCCGACGAGCTCGCCAGCGCGGGCCGGGCCCGGCGCCGCAACCTGGAACGGCTCACCCAGCGGCTGCTCGCCGGCGAGCCCGAGGAGGTGCTGCTGCGCAGCGCCGACCGAGCCGACTGGCCGCCGCCGCAGACCCTCACCGTCGTGCTGCTGCCGCGGGCCAACCTCCGGGCGGCGCTCGCGCTGCTGCACCCGCACACCCTGGAGAGCGGCGAGGAACCTCCGGCGGTCGCGGCGGGCGAGGACCTCGCGGTGCTGCTGGTGCCCGACACGCACGGCGACCGGCGGCGCCAGCTCGCCCGGGTGCTGCGCGGGCGGCGCGCGGTGCTCGGCCCCGCCCGCCCGTGGACCCGGGTGGCCTCCTCCTACCAGCGGGCGACCCGGGCCCTGTCGCTCGGCCTCCGCCCCGCCGACGACGGCGCGGCGCTGGACACCGAGGAGCACCTCGCCGAGCTGGTACTGAGCACGGACCCGGAGGGGCTCGCCGACCTGCGCGCCCGGGTCCTGGCGCCGCTGGCGTCGCTGCCGTCCGCCGCCGCCGACCGCCTCGCCGAGACGCTGCGCTCCTGGCTGCTGCACCACGGCCGGCGCGACGACGTCGCCGCCGACCTCTTCGTGCACCCGCAGACCGTGCGCTACCGGATGGGCAAACTCCGCGAGCTGTACGGCGACCGGCTGACCGACCCGGCAACCGTCCTCGACCTCACCCTCGCCCTGGCCTTCCCGCCCCGCGACGGGGCCGAGGAGCCGCCGTCCTGATCGGACCGTCGTGCCCTCGTGGACGCGGCACCGACCCCACTCAGGTCGGCGCCGGCACGCGCGTCAAGCTCGGCGCGCCGCGCGGGAACGATCAGGTCAGATACCGGACATACCCGTATCGCCGGCCGACTTCGTCTGGCACCCTGGTCCCTCCTCGCCCACGATCACCACATCGGCCGCCGGCAAGGCCGGTGGTCGCCGCGCGGCGGGGCGGAACGGGGCTGCTTCCGACACCGCGACGCCCGCACCAGGAGGGCCCTCGGGCGGGCCCGGCGAGCGAGAGGACGGGCATGGCGCCGCACACGGGGGACGGACACGGTGCCGACCGGTCGGCCCCGGCCACCCGACGGAGACGTCGCGCGGGCCGGCTCCGCGACGCCCTGCGGACGACCCCGGCGCTGATCGTGGTCGGCGGCGCCGTGCTGGTCGCCGCGCTCGCCGCGACCGCCGCCGTCGCCGTGCAGTCCCGGGCGTCCGCCACCACACTCGGCGAGCGGTCCGCCGAGACCGCCGTGCGCACCAGCACGACCGCCCGGGAGATCTACCAGGGCCTCGCCGACGCCGACGTCGCCGCCAGCGCCGTCTTCCTGCTCCCGCCCACCGAGGACCGGCGCGCCTCACTGGTGGGCGCGTACGACGCGGCGGTGCACGAGGTGGAGCGCACGCTGACCGACTCGATGGGCAACGCCGTCGACGACCCCGACCGGCTGACCAGGCTGGCGACGATCGCCGCGCGGCTGAAGGTCTACCGGGACGTGGTGTGCGCCGCGCTGCGGGTGGCCGGCCCCCTCCCCACGCTTCCCGGCGCGGAGCAGCGCCGCCCCTGCACGCCGGCGGAGACGACGACGGCGGAGACGACGACGGCGGAGACCGGGGCGGACGACGCGGCGGCCCGCGCCGTGCTCGCCTCGGCCTACGCCCGCGAGGCGTCGCACTACATGTCCACCGAACTGCTCACCGCGGCGCAGGGCCTGTGGAACTACGACACCCGGCGGCTGCTCGAGGCCCGCGCCGACGCGCGGCCGTGGCTCGCCGCGTCCGTGCTGGTGCCGCTGGGCACCCTCGCCGCCCTGGTGGTGGTGCAGGTGTGGCTGCGCCGGCGGACCCGGCGCCGGCTGAACGCCGGCCTGCTGCTGGCCTCGCTGGGCACCGCGGCCGTGCTGGCCATGCTGGTCTCGTCGTGGTGGCACTGGCCGGACGCCGACCGGAGGTTCCCCGAGCTGGAACGGGCGATCGACGCGCAGAGCGTCACCCAGCAGCGACTCGGCACCCTGCTGGCCGGCCGCGCCGACGTCTACCTCGGGCTCGGGGCGAGCGTCGACCCGGCGGGGCACAAGGCCGACTTCGACCGGCGGGACCTCTGCGCCGATCCCGCCGGGCAGAAGCCCGCGAGGGACCGGATCGACTGCACCGCCCTGACGGAGGCGGTCTGGCCGGCCCGGCAGAGCCGGACGCCCAACGCGTTCCGCAACGCGGTCGACACCGTGCTCAGCGAGGGTTCGGCGGGTCGGGCGTTCGTCACCGCGGAGGGCCACCTCCTCGCCGACCTGACCGCCCGCAACGAGGAGGTCTCCCGGATGGTGACCGACCTGCCCGAGGCGCCACGGCATCTCGGCGGCACGGCCGCCTGGGTCACGCTGCTCGCCGCCGCCGGGGTGGTCGCCGGGCTGCGCCAGCGCTACCTGGAGTACCAGTGAACGCGACCCGGAGGGCTCCGACGACGACGCGGCGCGGTGGCAGCGGGGCGATGGTCGCCGCGCTGCTGACCGTCCTCGCCGGGTGCACCGCGCCGACGACGCCGCCCCCCGCGCCCCCGGCACGGCCGCAGGGCGTGGCGACGGTCCCGACGACCGACGGGGCGGACGCGATCTGCCCGGTGCGCCGCAGCCTCCCCGCGAACCCGACCCCGCCGTCCCGGATCCTCGAGCGGGGCGAGCTGGTGGTGGGCGTCGACCCGTCCGACGCCACGATGAGCCACTGGGACGCCCGCACCCAGCGGTTCGAGGGCTTCAACATCGAGCTGATGCTGGCGGTCGCCCGGGCCGTCTGGCCGACGGAGGACCCGCGCGAGCGGCTCACCTTCAAGGTGGTGCCGCCCGGCCAGGGCGCCTTCACCATGATCGAGAACGGCGACATCGACGTCGTGGCCACCTCCCTGACGGCGACGTGCCAACGCGCCCGGCGGGTCGTCTTCTCCAACGACTACCTCGACTCGGGCCAGAGCGTGCTGGTCCGCGAACGCGCCGAGGGGGTGCCGGAGTACGCCGGCATGGAGCAGCTCGGGGGCAAGCGGGTCTGCGCCGGCGCGAACACCACCTCGCTCGCGATGATCTCCAGCTACCGCACCCTGGCGGGCGAGCGGCTCGTGCCGGTGCAGGCCGTCCACTCGGTCGACTGCCTCGTCATGCTGCGCCAGGGCCAGGTCGAGGGCGTCAGCACCGACGAGAACATCCTCCTGGGCTTCGCCCAGATGGCCCCGGACACGATGCTGGTGACCGAGCCGCCGCGCCGCGACCGGCAGTTCTGCGCGTACCACCGGGACTCCGACTGCACCTGGTTCACCGACGAGCCGCACGCCTTCGCGTTCCACCTCGACCACGGCCGGGAGCTGGCCGCGTACGTGAACCACGTGCTGGCGTCGCCGCACACCGCGACGGTGTGGCGGCAGGCCCACGACCGGTGGATCCCCGGGCACCGGGACAGGGGCATGCCGTCGCCCGAGCCGCCGACCACGGTGTGGCCGCCCCCCGACCCGCCGCCGGTCACGCCGCGGCCGACCGACTGACGGGCGGCCCCTGATGTCCCACCGGGAACGCCTCGACGCCACCCTGGCGGCGCACGCCTGGGTGTGCGAGAGCCTGCTCGAGGTGCAGCAGCTCGTCACCGACGCCTTCCGGCAGCCGACCGGCCCCGCCGCGGCGTCCGCGCGCGAGGCCCGGGACCTGCTGCACCGGCTCGGCTGCCTGTCGCTGGCCCTGGACCGCCTGGTCGACGACCTCGACGGCGTCGACCGGTCCACGCCCGCCGGTGCGGACGCGCTGGCCCGGCTGCTGGCCGGCCCCTGCCGGGTCCGGTTCACCGCGGCGACCGGCGAGCCGGTCCGCCTGGAGGAGATGACCGTCGAGCAGGTCGTGGCGGCGGCCCGCGAGCACGTGGCCCGGATCCGCCGGATCGTCGACGCACACGGCCGCGACCGGCTGGCGGTCCGGGTGCAGCGGCTGCGCTCCTCCGTGGACCGGCTCCGGCGGCTCGCCGCGGACGCCGCCGCCGAGGGCCTGGGCGACGGGGCCGACCCCGTGGCCGGGCTCGCGGTCGACGGGCTGCTGGAGCAGGTCGCCGCCGCCGAGGCGGCGGGCCGGGGGCGGTGGCTGCGCGGCGACGCCGGGCCGGACGGGGACGACGGGACGCTGTCCGAAGCCGTCGACCGGGCGGTCGAGCTGACCGACGCCGCGCGGCGCCGGCTGCGCCGCCGGTGCCACCTGGAGCTCACGGGGCGGCTGGAGGCGTACCGGCAGAAGGCCGCCGACGTGGGCCGGGCCGAGCATCCCGACGTCGAGGAGAGCTACCGGGACGCCCGGGCCGCGCTGCGCCCCGACGTCTTCGACGTGACCGGCGCCAGCCGGGCGGTCCGGGCCTACCAGCAGGCCGTGAACGGGGGGACGCGATGACGGCGGTCAGCCGCGGCTGCGCGGAGCGCAACTGCCCCGGCAGGGTGGACTCCGACGGGTTCTGCCGGCTGTGGGGGCACGAATGCGCCGGAGCCGGGGCCGGCGCCGCCCCCGGCACGGGGCCGAGCCCCGGCCCCGACCTCGACCGGCGCCCGGCGCGGACGGCGTCCCGGCCGTGGGAGCAGCCGGCCGTGCTGCCCACCGCCCGGCCCCACGACCCGCTGTCGGCGCTGGTGTCGCAGCCGGTCGTCCCCGAGCACTCCCGCTACTGCGCGAAGACGACCTGCCGGCGCCGGCTGCCCCGGGTCGCCGGATACTGCCCGGACTGCGGCACCCGGTACTCCTTCACCCCGCCGCTGGCCAACGGCGACCTGCGGGCCGGGCGCTACCGGATCGAGGGCTGCCTGGGCAACGGCGGGGTCGGCTGGGTGTTCCTCGCCCGGGACGAGGACATGGACGGCGCGTGGCGGGTGCTGAAGGGGCAGCGCAACCCGGAGGACCGGGAGGCCGTCGCGGCGTTCGTCGCCGAACGGCAGGCGCTGATCGCGCTGAACCACCCACACATCGTCACGATCACCCACGCGCTGCGGCCCGAGTCCGACCGGGACGCCGGCTACCTGGTGATGGAGTACGTCAACGGGGGCACCCTCGAGGAGGCGCGCAGCGCGGCCGGGCCGGGCGGCGGTTCCTGCGCCGTCGACGTGGCGCAGGCGCTCGGGTACGGCGTGCAGATCCTCGACGCCTTCGAGTACCTGCACGACCAGGGCTGGCTGTACTGCGACCTGAAGCCCGAGAACGTGATGCGGGTCGGCGGCCAGGGCGCCAACGACCCGATCAAGCTCGTCGACTTCGGCGCCGCCCGCCGGATCGACAACACGGTGAGCCCGGCCTGGGGCACCGCAGGCTTCACCGCCCCGGAGGTGGAACGGCTGGGGCCGGCCGGCCCGAGCGTGCGGTCGGACCTCTACACCGTCGGCCGGACCCTCGCGGCGCTGACCCTGGTGCCCCGGTCCGTCGACGTGACCCGGATCCCGCCCGGACAGGACCTGCTGCGGTTGCCCGTGCCGGCGCGGCTCGACCCGTTCCTGCGGTTGCTGGCCCGCGCCACCGCCGCCGAGCCGGACGACCGGTTCGCCTCCGCCGCCGAGATGCGCGAGCAGGTCCGGGGGGTCCGGCGGCAGGTCGCCTCGGCGGGCGACGGCGTGCCGCGGCCGACCCGGTCCACCCTGTTCAGTCCCTCCGCGTGCGCGTTCGGCCTGCACACCGACGGGAACGCGCTCGACGTCGTGGAGATCACGCTCGGTCTGCCCGCGCCCCTGGTCGACGGCGCCGACCCGGCCGCCGGTTTCCTCGCCTCGCTCGGCCCGGCCGACCCGGCGGAGCTCATCGAGCTGCTGAAGACCGCCCCGGAGCGGACGGCGCAGGTCACCTACCGCGCCGTCCGGGCACACCTCGCCGCCGGCCGGGCGGACGAGGCGGGGCCGCTGCTCGCCGAGTTCCCCGAGGAGCTGCGGGACTGGTCGCTGTGGTGGCACCGCGGCCTGGTGGCCCTGGTGGGCCGGGACTTCGGCACCGCCCGCCGCCGGTTCGCGCAGGTCTACGGGTGGCTGCCGGGCGAGGTCTCCACCCGGCTCGCGTACGCGGTGGCCTGCGAACTCGACGGCGACCCGCGCACGGCCGCCGACCACTACCGGGGGGTGTGGGACACCGACCCGGGCGTGGTGGGCGCGGCCTTCGGGCTGGCCCGCTGCCTGCTGGCGACGGCCGACGCGCGCAGCGCCGCCGACGCCCTGCTGAGGGTGCCGGAGTCGTCCCGGGCCTCGACGGTTGCGGTGACCTGCGCGGTGCGGATCCTGCTCGACGCGCCGGACGACGGGCACCGGCTCGACGCCGCGCTCGACGCCGCGGGAATGGTCGACAAGCTGCCCCCGTTCGACGAACGCGAGCAGGTCGAGGCGCACATCCTGCGGATCGCACTGGACTGCGACCTGGCCGCCGGGCGCCACGCCGGGCGGCGACTGTTCGGCCACCCGCTCGAGGAGGACGCCCTGCGCGGCGCGTTCGAGCGCCGGTGCCGGTCCCGCGCCCGGCGCACCGCCGACCGGCGCGAGCGGATCGCGCTCGTCGACCTTGCCAACGCGTACCGGCCGGTGACGTGGTGGTGAGCCCGGCCGCCGGCCCCGACGGAAAGAGGTCACCCGTGCCCCCCGCCAACGGTCTGCCGCTGCGCCTGAGCGTGCACCACACCGAGTACGTGCCCGCCGACGGGGCGGTCGTCGACGTCGTCGCCACCGTCCAGGGCGTGGAGCCGGAGGACGGGGACGTCCGCCACGACGGCCTGGCCGAGGTGATCCTGCTCGACTCCTCCGGCTCGATGGGGGCGCCACAGGCCAAGATGCGGGCCGCCCGGCAGGCGACCGCCGCCGCCATCGACGCCCTGCCGGACGGGGTCGCGTTCGCGGTGGTGGCCGGCACCGCCAACGCCACGATGGTCTACCCGGGCGACCGGCGGCTGGCGGTCGCCGACGAGAGCACCCGCGCCGCCGCCCGCAACGCGCTGCGGCGCGTGGCGCCGCACGGCGGCACCGCCATCGGCACGTGGCTGCTGCTGGCCCGCCGGCTGCTCGCCACGCGGCCCGACGCGATCGGGCACGTCATCCTGCTCACCGACGGCCGCAACGAGTCCCAGCGCCCGGCCGACCTGCGGGCGGCGGTGGACGACTGCGTGGGGCGCTTCACCGTCGACTGCCGCGCCATCGGCTCCGCCGACGGCGTGCACGACTGGGACGCGGCGGAGCTGCTGGGCATCGCGGAGGCGTTGGGGGCCAACCCCGTCGTGCCGGTGGAGGACCTCGCCGGGCTCGCCGACGAGTTCCGGGCGGTGCTGACCCGGGCGATGTCCCGCCGCATCGCCGACGTGCGGCTCCGGGTGCGCACCACCGGGCTGACCCGGGTCCGCTTCGTCAAGCAGGTGCACCCGGCGATCGCCGACCTCACGGGGCGCGGCGAGCCCGCCGGCGAGCTGACCACCGACTACCCGGTCGGCGCGTGGAGCCCACACGACCAGCGGGACTACCACGTCGCCCTGGAGGTCGACGCGATGGCGCCGGGGGCGCGACGGCGGGTCGGCTGGGTGAGCGTCCACGCCGACGCGGACGGCGAGCCGGTCGAGGCGCCGATCACCGTGGAGTGGACCGAGGACGCCCTGCGGTACTCGGAGATCAACGAGAGCGTCGCCCACTACACCCGGCAGCAGGAGTACGCGGCGGCGGTCCAGCGCGGGCTGACGGCCGCCCGGGCGGGCCGGACCGCCGAGGCGGAGGAGCACCTGGGCCGCGCGGTGGCGCTCGCCCACGCCGCGGGCCGCGACGACGACGTGGTCCTGCTCGCCCGGGTGGTGGACGTCCTGGACGCCGCCGGCGGCCGGGTGCGCCTCAAGCCCGACGTGGACACCCGGCTGACCCAGTCCTCCCTGGTCGTGTCCCACCACACCTCCCGGTGGGGGCCGCAGGAGCCGCCGGCTCAGCGGGCCGCGCCAGCCGGCCCGCCCGCGCCGTGGCGGCACTGCGGCGAGGCGCAGACCGGCGCCTACTGCGAGGGGTGCGGGGCCCACCACCTGGCGGCGGACCGGCCCGGCGCCGGCCGGCCCTGACGTCGATGGACCTGGAGATCCCCAACCAGGTCGCCGGCGTCGTCAGCGGCACGCTGGCGCTCGCCGGCGCGGTCCTCGCCGTCCGCCGGTACACCCGGGACCGGGACCGGCGTGGCTGGTGGTCCGCGCTGAGCCCGGTCTGGAAGCGGGAGGCGGACGCCGGCATCGTGCACCCGCACCGGTTCGGCGGGTACGTGAAGCCGCTGTCCGAGGTGTACGTGCCGCGCCGGGTGGTGCCCCGGCTCGCCCCGGCCGGCGACGGCGTCGACGTGGCGGACCTGCTCACCGGCGCCGGCAACGTGCTGCTGATCGGCGAGCCGGGCAGCGGCAAGACGGCGCTCGTCCGCTACGAGAGCGCCCGGTCGGCGCAGCGCTGGCTCGCCGGACGCGGCCGGCGACGACGGTCCCCGCCCGGTCCCGTGCTGGTGAGCCTGCCGGCCGCCGCCCTGGTGCACCAGCCGCTGCCCGCCGCGCTCGCCGAGGCGTACCCGCGGGAGGGCGCCCCGCTCGACGTGGAGCAGCCGCCCGCTCCCGGGCGGCGGTGGCTGGTCTGCGTCGACGGGGTCGACGCCGTCGCCGACCCGGACGAGCGGGCCGTCGTGCTCAACCGCCTCGCCACTCTGGCCCGCTCCCCCGGCCCGGCCGCCGCACCGAGGCCGTGGCGCCTCCTGGTGACCACGCGGCACCTGGCCGAGGACGAGCTGGCCGTGCTGAGCGACGGCTACGCGGCGTACCACCTGGCGCACTTCACCGACGCCGACGTCGCGCTGCTGGCCGCCCGGTGGTTCCCGGACGACGCCACGGCCC
The DNA here is from genome assembly GCF_040639595.1 of Micromonospora sp. NPDC023814. Classification (NCBI taxonomy): domain Bacteria; kingdom Bacillati; phylum Actinomycetota; class Actinomycetes; order Micromonosporales; family Micromonosporaceae; genus Micromonospora; species Micromonospora sp. NPDC023814. Next base: position 38,400 of record NZ_JBFAAF010000019.1, on the reverse strand, counting down.
GCCGGTTCCTGGACTGGGCCCACGCCCAGCGCATCACCGGCCCGGTGCACAACCCGCTGACCGCCACCATCGCCGTGCTGGTGTGGGAGGGCGGGCAGGCGGAAGCGGCCCCGCAGCCCGGCCCGGCGGCCCTGCTCGACGAGTTCGTCCGCGCCCTGCTGCGCGACGGCCGGGACAGCCTGGACGCCGCCTGCGAGGCGCTGCTGCGCTGCCCGCCCGAGGGCGAGTCGATCGCCGCCTGGCTGGTGGCACGGCACACCGAACTCGTCGAGGTGGCGGCGACCGCCGCGGTCACCGGGGGCGATCCGGTGGCGGCGGTCGTGGACTGGTCGGCGGCGCACGCGCCGGCTCCCCCGGCCCGGGCGCTGCCCGACTGGCCCACCCACGTACGGCAGATCCTGCTCGCCACGAACCTCTTCCGGGCCGACCGGCACACCCTGGCCTCGGTCTGGCCCAGCCTGGTGGAATACCTGGCGGCGGGGCCGCTGGCCCGGGACTGGCGGCCCGACGAGTGGGTGACGCTGATGAACACCCGCTCGACGCGGTTCGTCGCGTTGCAGGCGATCAGCCGGGCCGCCGTCGCGCCGGCCTTCCTGCGGGACCGCCTGGCGGAGCCGGACGGCGCGATCGCCGCCGGTCACCTGCTCGCCGGCCGCGCCGGGACGGGCGGGGCCGGCGCGCTCCCGTTCCGGGCGGACGTGCTCGCGGCGCTGCTGACGCACTGGGCCGGCGGCGCGGACCGCCCCGCCGGCCGGGACGCCGCGCGGGAGTGCTTCTCGCTGCTCATGACGCTGGCCGCGGACCGGGCCGACCGGGACCTGCTGCACGACGTCGCCACGGATCCGCGACGGCCGGGCGACGTCCGCCGGGCCGCGGCGCTCTTCTTCGCCGTACGCAAGCGCAACGCCCGCCCCCGATGAGCGCCGGCTCCCGACCCCGGCTGCCCGGGACGCGCACGGCGACATCCCGCGGCAGCCGTACCACCGCAGAGGCCCGCGCTCGGACGAGCGCGGGCCTCTTGTCACGTCGCCCGACGGGCGGCGGTGTTCGCCTACCCCGGCTGCGGCCCGACGACGGTCCAGCACAGGCCGGCGGGATCGCGCAGGGTCGGCTGATGTGCCGGACCCGCCGGCGGTTCGACGCGGGCACCGGCGGCCAGCGCCCGCCGCAGCACCGCCTCGGGGTCGGTCCGCTCGATGGTCAGCACGTCGTCCCGGCCCTCGGCCGGCGACCCCGCCTCGTCCCACTCGCTGACGGTCAGCCGGTGCCCGTCGACGGCCAGTTCCGCCTGCAGGACGCGGCCGTCGAGCAGGCACTCCCGCTGGAGCTGGACGGCGTCGAGGACGTCCGTGTAGAAGGCGAGGACCTCGGCCGTGTCGCTGACCGAGAGGTGGGGCCCCGGCCCGTCGTTCGCTGGCCTCATGAGACTCGTGCCCCTTTCCGCTACTCGGCGATCCGGGTTCGACCGGTCCAGCGGAAGACCACGGGCACGTCGGCGGCTTCCGGGGCGGAGCCCCGCTCGAAGTGCTCGTACCCTCCGTAGTGCCGGACCTTGATCTTCTCCTCCGCCCGCGCCACCCGGTGGCTGCGCAGGTCGGCCGGCAGGTCGGCCGGGCCGCCCTCCAGGACGGCATCCATGATGCCGGCGGCGTCCCGGGTGACCGGATCAGCTTGCGAAACGTCCTTCATGGCACGACCTCCGTCGCATTCCGCACACCTCGGACGGGCCCGCCGCTGGCCGGCGGACGCGTCCACACAGGTCTGACGACACCCGTTGCCGGGGTGAACGGACGCTCCGGGTCGAACGTCGTTGTTCCGGTGGCCGGCCGCCCGTTCCGCAGCGAACGTAATCCAGGTCACATCCGCCCGAACACCCTTAGCGGACCCCTAGGACCCGCTCTGGGCAGCGACGATGCCCCGCACGCCCCGGGCGCCGGCCACCGGTCGGCTCACTCCCAGCGGAAGAAGCGGGTCGCCAACACGGAGCCGAGCACGGCCGTCACGGCCAGGGCGACCAGCTGCCCCCACTGCGGGCTGGCGCCCGCCCACGCCGCGCCGATGGTGTCCACCGTGGCGCCGAGCGGCGAGTAGTCGGCGATGAGGGCCAGGGCGGCCGGCATCCGGTCCCGGGGCAGCCAGGCGCCGGCCAGGAAGAGCAGCGGGAAGAACAGCGCGGGGCCGATCGACTGCGCCGCCCGGGCGGACGGCGCCAGCGCCGCGATCAGCAGCCCGACGGCGAAGAGGCAGGCCACCCCGAGCAGGAACGCCAGCACGAAACCGGGAAAGTTGGCCGGCGCCGGCTGGTCCAGCAGGAACCGTACGGCGATCGCGGTGACCACGGCGCCGAGGACACCCATCACGAGGTTGACCACGACCTGGGCCACCAGCAGGAGGGCGGGCTGCACCGGGGTGGTCGCCAGGCGGCGCAGGACCCGGCGCTCGCGGTAGATGCCGAGCGCCATCGGCAGGGTGAAGAGCGCGAGCATCCCGATCGTCAGGGCCAGGGCGAGGGACGGCAGGAAGGTCTGCTCGGCGTGCTGCCCGGTGTCGGCGGCCGTGCCGGCGCGCTGCGGCAACCCGAAGACGAGCATCAGCCCGATCGGCAGGGCGAAGACGAAGAACAGCGACACCGGCTCCCGCAGGAAGAGCTTCGTCTCGACGGCGATCAGCTTCGTCAGGGCGCTCACGATGACCTCTCGTCGGTCGGGGACTGCGTGGCGGTCCGGCCCCCACGGCCGGTGAGGGACACGAACGCGTCGTCGAGGCTGGGCTGCTCGACCCGGAGCCCGGTGTAGCGGATGCCGGCTCCGTTGAGCGCGGACAGGACCGACTGGAGCACGTCCTTCGTGCCGGTCACCATCACCTCCGCGCCGTAGTGGGACACCCCGGTCACGTCGGGCGACGCGAGCAGCAACGCGTCCTCGACCGGCTCGTCGGGCCGGAAGTGCACCCGGTGGTCGGTACCCACCCGGTCGAGCAGGCCGGACGGGCTGTCGATCGCCACCACCCGCCCCTGGTCGATGATCGCCAGCCGGTCGCAGAGGCGTTCCGCCTCCTCCATGAAGTGGGTGACCAGCACGACGGTGACGCCCCGGTCGCGGATCCGCTCGACCAGGTCCCAGGTGTCCCGGCGGCCCTGCGGGTCGAGCCCCGTGGTCAGCTCGTCGAGGATGGCGACCTCGGGCCGCCCGACCAGGGCCAACGCCACCGACAACCGCTGCTTCTGCCCGCCGGAGAGCTTCTGGAAGTAGGTGTTGCGCTGCTCGGCCAGGCCGAGGTCGGTCAGCAGCTCGTCGATGTCGGCCCGGTTGCGGTAGAAGGACCGGTACAGGTCCAGTGCCTCCCACACCCGCACCTTGTCGGGCAGTTGGCTCTCCTGGAGCTGGGCGCCGACGCGCTGGCGCACCTCGGTGCGGTCGCGGATCGGGTCGAGCCCGAGCACCCGGATCGTGCCGCCGTCGGGCCGACGCAGCCCCTGCACGCACTCGACGGTGGTGGTCTTGCCCGCCCCGTTGGGGCCCAGCACGCCGAAGATCTCGCCCTGCTCGACGGTGAAGGAGACGTCCGCGACGGCGACCTTCTCCCCGTACCGTTTCTGCAGATGATCGACTTCGATGACCGGCATGGGCGTGGTCCTCCTTCAGGTGCGGGCGGCCGTCGGAGCGGGCGGGACCCCCGGCTGGTCGTGGCGTCGGCTGCGGTGACGTGCCAGCGCCGGCCCGCCCGCGAGGCCGGCCGACGCCGGACATCATCCGTCCAACGGAGGTACGAATCAATCGATCAGTTGACGAATCGGGGGTATCGAACGGGATACCACCCGGGGACAGGGGGTGTCGACCGGAAGCCCGACGCGGGGACAGGGGTGTCGACCGGTTACCGCGCGTGTCCGTCGACGCGGTGGCGTGGGCCGGGCGCCGGGCAGAGGGGCAGCAGCTCGTCCAGCCGGGTCAGGACGACGTCGGGGCCGGCGGCGCGCAGGGTCTCCTCGTCGGACTCGCCCCACAGCGCGGCCACCGCGACCACCCCGGCCGACCGCGCGCTGAGCAGGTCGCTCGGCGCGTCACCGACCATGAGCGCCTCCGCCGGCCGGGCCCCGAGCAGCCGCAGCGCCCGCCGCACGATGTCCGGTGCGGGCTTGGGCCGGGGCACCTCGTCCGAACCCACCACGTGGTCGACGAGCGGCAGCAGGTCGAGCCGGCCGAGCAGGTCCCGGGCCCGTACGCCGCTGCGGCCGGTCGCCACGGCCAGACCGATCCCCCGCCGCCGCAGCGTGCCGAGCAGCTCCGGCACCCCGTCGACGGGGGTGACCCGGTGCGCGAGGCGGTTGCTCTCCCGGACGAACGGCTCGGCCAGCGCCGCCGGCAGGCCCATCAGCTCCAGCACCTCCGGCAGGTACCGGCCCGGGTGGCGGCAGTACTCCTCGACCGGGGCGACGCCGTCGCCGACCACCTCGCCGTAGGCGAGGGCGAACGCCTCCCTGGCCACGGCAAGGCTGTCGACCAGCACCCCGTCGAGGTCGAGCACCACGGCCCGGACGCTCGCGGGCACCGGCCCCCGTTCCGTCGTCTCCGCGGCCACCGAGGCCACCTCCCGTCCGCCCCGCGCCGGCCGGTAGGGGTGGCAGGCCGGGGGACGCCCCGACTACGGTCGGGATCGTCGTCCCGGGCCTGCCGGCCGGGCACACGCCCGCCCGGATCCACCGGCGCACCGCCGACCCTACCGGCGTCCCGTGCCCCCGGGTCCCGCGCCCGGTCACGCCCGGTCGCTCCGGCCCCGGGTCACGGCCCGGCCGGCCCGACGCCGGACCTGAGCCGCTGGAGAAGGGGTCGTGCCATGTCACTGCTGAGCTGGCTCTCGGAAGGCACCGACGAGCGTCCGGACGCGGTCCGCGTCGACGACCGGGCGGTGTCCGGGGTGGAACTGCGCCGTCTGGCCGCGGCGGTCGCGGACGAGCTGCGCGGCGTCGACCGGGTGGCGATCGAGGCGACCGCGACCCTGGAGACGGTGGTCGGGGTGGTCGGCGCGCTGACCGCCGGGGCGGCGGTCGTGCCGGTGCCGCCGGATGCCGGGCCGATGGAGCGCGACCACATCCTGCGCGACTCGGGGTCGACGGCGATGCTGGTCCCGGCCGGCGCGGAGCACCCGGCCGACGGCACGGGCCGGGCCGTCGTCCCGATCGACCTGACCCGGCGCTCGGACACCACGCACCCCGAGCCGGACCCGGCCCGTACCGCGCTGATCCTCTACACCAGCGGCACCACCGGCGCGCCGAAGGGCGCGGTCATCTCCCGCCGCGCGGTCGCCGCGTGCCTGGACGGCCTGGCCGACGCCTGGGCCTGGACGCCGGACGACCTGCTGGTCCACGGCCTGCCGCTGTTCCACGTGCACGGGCTGGTGCTCGGTGTGCTCGGGCCGCTGCGGCTGGGCAGCCGGCTGCACCACGTCGGCCGGCCACGTCCGGAGCGCTACGCTGCCGCCGAGGGCTCGATGTACTTCGGCGTACCCACGGTGTGGTCCCGGGTCGCCGCCGACCCCGACGCGGCGCGGGCGCTGCGCCCGGCGCGGCTGCTCGTCTCGGGCAGCGCGGCGCTGCCGGCGGCGGTCTTCGCGGACCTCGCCGCGCTCACCGGCCACCGGGTCGTCGAGCGGTACGGGATGACCGAGACCCTGATCACGGTGAGCGCCCGGGCGGACGGGCCGCGCCGGCCGGGCACCGTGGGGCTGCCGCTGCCCGGAGTACGGACGCGGCTGGTCGACGAGCAGGGCGCGACGCTGCCGGCCGACGGGGCGGCGATGGGCGAGCTCCAGGTCAGCGGCCCCACCCTGTTCGACGGGTACCTCAACCGTCCGGACGCCGACGCGGCGAGCAGCACCGCGGACGGCTGGTTCCGCACGGGCGACGTCGCCACCGTCGACCCGGACGGCTGGCACCGGATCGTCGGCCGGGCCTCCACCGACCTGATCAAGAGCGGCGGCTACCGGATCGGCGCCGGCGAGGTGGAGGACGCCCTGCTTGCGCACCCGGGAGTCCGGGAGGCCGCCGTGGTGGGGATCCCGCACCCGGACCTCGGCCAACAGGTCACCGCGTACGTGGTGGGCGACGGCGTGGACGGGCCGGAGCTGGTGGACTTCGTGGCCCGGCACCTGTCCGCGCACAAGCGGCCGCGCGAGGTGCGCCTGGTCGACGCGCTGCCCCGCAACGCCCTCGGCAAGGTGCAGAAGAACCGGCTGCTGGCGGACTGACCGGCCGGCCGCAGCGACCCCGGTGCGGGCGGGTCAGGCGACCGCCGGGATGCTGATCGCGGTGACCGCCAGGCCCCGGCCGACCAGGAACCGGCCGACGAACGCGGTCACCGGCACCCCGCCGAGCACCGGGCCGGGCACCAGCAGCTGGGCGGTGAACGTCCCGGCCGGATCGAACACGATGTCCGCCTCGGCGAAGTCCAGCCATCGGCCGGTGAGCGGGAACCACGCCTTGTAGACCGACTCCTTGGCGCTGAACAGCAGGCGGTCCCAGCAGACCGACGGGCTGGCGGCGCTGAGCGCCGCGGTGCGGGCCTGTTCGCCGGGCAGCGCGATCGCGTCGAGCACCCCGTCGGGCAGCGGCGCGTGCGGCTCGGCGTCCACGCCGAGGGTGGCGAACGCCGCCGCACGACCGAGGACGGCCGCCCGGTAGCCCTCGCAGTGCGTCATGCTGCCGACCACACCGTCCGGCCAGACCGGGGCACCCCGGACGCCGGACACGATCGGCACCGGGGCGAAGCCCAGCTCGCCGAGCGCCCGGCGGGCACAGTGCCGTACGGTGGTGAACTCCCGACGGCGCTTCTCCACCGACGCGGCGACCAGCGCCTGCTCCTCGGGGAACAGGGTCAGGCCGGCGGGGTCGGTGAACGACTCGGCCACCGCCACGGTGGAGGGCAGGATCTGCTCGATCACTTCGCCGATGTTAGGTCCTGCGGCCACCCGCACCGCCCCGACGCCAGCCGGAGGGTGCACCATAGGGGTCGGGTACGGGTGCCGGGCCGCGCGGGCGGCTGCCAGTCTGGGGGGTACCCCGCCCACGGGCGGGGCACGCGGATTGGTCGGATGGATGCGGGAAAGCGATGCTCACTGGCAAGGTGGTGCGGTTCGACGAGGTGCGGGGCTACGGGTTCATCGCCCCGGACGACGGCAGCGACGACGTGTTCGTGCACGCGAACATGCTGGACGGTGACAAGTGGGCGTTGACGCCCGGCGTCCCGGTGGAGTATGACGCGGTGGAGACCGACCGCGGCCCCAAGGCCGTGCTGGTGCGGGTGGTCGGCGCTCCCGCGGGAGTGGAGCGGAACGGGACGGCCCGGCCCGGTGTGGCGGTTGCCGGCGGGCGGAGCCGGGAGATCGGGCAGGTCGCGGGCGGCGCGGACGACGAGGAGGGCCTCTGCGACGTGCTCTCCGAGCGGGCGTTCTCCGCGGAGACCACCGAGGCGCTGGTGACCTCCGTGCCGGACCTGACCGGGGCGCAGATCGTGGCGGTACGCGCCCGGATGCTGGCCCTGGCCCGGCGGCACGGCTGGGTGGAGGGCTGACCGCCGCCCGCCGTGGCCGGAGCGTCCGGCCACGGCGGGGACCGGCCGGCGCACGCGGACCGGCCGCAGGGGGCAGTAGGCCGCACGGTGCGAAGCGGCCGGGTCAGCCGGCGTCGACCAGCAGGGATTTCCTGATCCGGCCGAGCGCGGTGCGGGGCAACTCGTCGACGAAGTGCACCCGCCGGGGGCGTTGGGCCGCCGAGAGGTGCCGCCCGACGTGGTCGATCAGCACCTGCGCGGTCAGGCCCTCGGCGACGACGTAGGCGGTGACCTGTTCGCCGAACGTGGGGTGCGGCGTGCCGACGACGGCGGCGTCCCGGACGCCCGGGTGGCTCAGCAACGCCTCCTCGACCTGGCCGGCGTGCACCCGCCGGCCCCGGCTGTGCACCACGTCGAGCCCCCGCCGTCCGATGATCCGGTGTGACCCGTCGGCGGCCACGGTCGCCAGGTCACCGGTGGCGTGCCAGGGACCGGCCGAGCTCCGCCCGCGGCCACCGACGTAACCGCTGAACAGCGTCGGCCCGCAGACGCTCAGCTCGCCCACCGATTCGCCGTCGGCCGGCACGGGCCGGTCCTCGCGGTCCAGCACCCGGGTCTCCACGCCGGGCAGGGGGGTGCCGACGGCTCCGTCGACTGGTGGGTCGCCGGCCCGACCGGTCAGCGCGATGAGGGTCTCGGTCGTACCGTATGCCTGGACCGGTGCGTGCGAGGTGAGCAGCCGGAGTCGCTCGGCCACGGCGGCGGCCAGCGGGGCGTCCGCGGAGATCAGGATCCGTGCCGCGGCCAGCGACCGGGCCAACGGGCCGTCCCGCGCGATTCTCCCCCACTGCGCGGGCAGCGCCAGGTACATGGTGCCGGTCGGCCCCGCGCAGGCGTTCCGGTCGAGGTGGACGAGTCGGCTGCCGACCCGCAGCGCGCCGAGCAGACCGACGACCAGGCCGTACGCCCGGAACAGCGGCGCGCCCTGGACCACGACGTCCTCCCCGCTCCAGCGCCAGGCGGCGGCCAGCAGGTCGAGGTCGGCGGCGATGGCGCGACGCGAGATGCGCACCCCGCGCGACGGCCCAGCGGCTCCTCCGGTGTAGAGGATGACCGCGTCGGCGCCCGGCTCGGGCTCGGGATGGTGCGTCGAGGAACGCTGGCGCAGGTCGACGGGAACCGTGGGCAGCCGGTCGCCGCCGGGCGGGCGGGCTCCGAGGACAACCGTCGTCCCGGACTGCCGCAGGATGCGGTTCCGCTCGCACTGCCCGACACCGGGCGGTAGTGGCACGAGCGGAACGCCCGCGTGGACGGCGCCGAGCATGCCCACGACCGTCTCCAGGGTCGGCGTGGCGTCGACCGCGACCACGCCCGCGCCCCTGATCCGGTCGGCGACCGCGGTGACGCAGCCGAGCAATGCCTCGCTGGAGAGCGTGCCGCCGGCCATCCTGACCGCATCGGCCCGGTCCGCGCCCGATCCCCGCAGCGCCGGCAGCAGTGTCATCCCCGTTATCCCCTGCCAGGGACGTGGACGAGTTGCGGCAGCAACTGGGACATCACGACGGCCACAGGACCCTTCACGTCATGGGGTCCGAGCAGCCCCATATCCGGCCATCCCGCCATCGACGCGGGTGTCCCGAAATTAGGCTGCGCAATGGTCCGGCACAACCCCTAGCCGCCCGGCCAGGTCCCCTGCCCGGGGACGGCAGGCCAGGTAGGACGCGATGTGGCGTCGCCTTTGGCGACCGCCGGTCGGACCGCTCTGGTTCCCGCGCGACACTGTGGAGAGAATTCCGTCCGGCAGGAGCGGTGAACAATGGAGCCGCATCGGCGACGGAATTGTCGGCCGACCACCGGACGGAGCGACGGGAAATCAATTCAACAAGGCAAACTCTTTCAATTTTCAACAGGCTCGGCACCCACGGCGGCACTCGCTCCCGACAGTCGCTGGGCGCATAATTCATTTTTAACAACATAATCGCTTAATGTGCCCAAAGGTCCGAATCGGGCACGCCTGGGATGACGCCGCGACGCAAGCCCCTTCCCATCCGGCCGGCGCGACTACCAGAGGGGTCGCGCCATCAGGGCGGGGGACGCATTACCTCGCAGCAAACAGAGGAATTCTCACGGTTTCCCCCGGCCCGCCAGGCATCCGGCACCTCCCTGGAAACCGGCCCGGGACGAGCGGCCGACCACCGACCGGTGACGAGACCAGCGCCCTGAGCGCGGGGCGTCACACGCCGTCCGCGAGGACCGGCCGGGCAGGGCGGGCGCTCGCCCGACCGGCCGTCACCATCGGGCTGAACTGCCCACACCGACCGGCGCCGGCTTCCGCCCGCCCCTCCGACGACTGACCGGCCAGGTCCCGAGCGACGTGACGACACGGCCAGCCGGGCCCGGCGGGGACGAAGCCTCGCTAGCGGCCCCGCAGGCAGCTCGCGCACACTTAGCACGGGAAGGCGCGACCACCAATGGCCGACATCGCCATAAAAAGCGACCTCGACGACCGACGCAACGCCTGGTCACGTTACGGGATCAGGTGGCGACTTTCTGTTGTGGACCCCGCGCCCGACGCGCGATGACGACGGCAAGGACGCCCGAACCGATGTTTGCCTATCCTTTACAAACCTCGGCTTGCCGCCCAATTGCCGAACTGCCATACTCCCACCATCACGGCGGTCGATAGGGGGAGACCGGCCAAGAGGGGCTGGGGAATTATCGCCGGCACTGGTGCGCTGCAACCCGGAGCCGCCAGTCGGTCAAGTCGGTCGATGGCTGCCCGTCGCTCCTCGACGGCGATCTATATAACCAAAACGGGAATGGGTCGAGAATTGCCGGTCTCCGATTTCGTCGAGCTCCAGGGCCGCGCAGGGCAGGTGGCGTGCCCGGTGACCGCGGGCCGCCCACTCCACCGGGGGCCGCGTCGATGGAGCTGACCGAGCGGTCGTGCCAGCTCGACCTGCTGGAGCGCCGGCTCGCGGACCTGATCGCCACCGGCGGCGCCCCCACCAGCCGGACGGTGACCGTGCTCACCGGCCCGGTCGGATCCGGCAAGACCGCGCTGTTGCAGACCTTCGCCCGGCGGGCCGGCGAGGCCGGGGCGCGCGTCCTCGGCGCGAGCGCGTCCCGCGCCGAACGCACCGTCCCGCTGGAGGTCGTCCGCCAACTCGTCCGGGCCGCTGCGTTGAGTCCCGACGATCGGGCCCGGGTCGGGCGGCTGCTGGACGCGGGCTCCCTCGACTGGGCCGACGTCGACGGCGCCGACCACGAGGACACGGCCCGCAGCACCGCCGCGATCGGCGGGGCTCTGCTCGAGCTGACCACGCGCGGCCCGCTCGTCATCGCGGTCGACGACGTCCACCACGCCGACGTGGCGTCGCTGCGGTGCCTCGACTACATCGCCCGGCGGATCGCCGGCCTGCCCGTGATGGTCCTGCTGACCGAGGCGCCGCGCACCAGACCCTGGCGCCCCGAGGTCTACACCGAGCTGATGCAACCCGCGAGGCTGCACCGCATCCGACTCCCGCTGCTCACCGTCGAGGGCACGTTCCAGGTGCTCGCCCACCGCCTCGGCGTCCCGGTCGCCCGGACCATCGCCGAGGAGAGCCACCGGATCAGCGGCGGCAGCCCGCTGCTGGTGCACGCGCTCGCCGACGACCAGGCCGCCGCGCCCCGGCCCGCGGACCACCCCGTCCCCGGCGAATCGTTCCGGGAAGCCGTGCTGAGCTGCCTGTACCGCTGCGAGCACCCGGCGCTCGAGGCCGCCCGGGTGCTCGCCGTGACCGGCGAACCCCTGCACGGCAACCTGCTGTCCCAGCTCGTCGGCGCCCGGTCGCGGTCCGCGCTGGGCGCCGTCGACGGCTCGACCAGCGCCGGGCTGGTCACCGAGGCAGGGCTTCGGCATCCGGCGGTGGGCCAGGCGGTGCTCGACGGGATGACTGCCGAGGAACGCGTCCGGCTGCACCTGGAGGCGGCCTGCCTGCTGCACGACGAGGGCGCACCGCCGGCACGGGTCGCGCCGCACCTGGTCAAGGTCGACGAGCTGACCGAGCCCTGGATGGCGCAGAGCCTGCTGGACGCCGGCGAGCAGGCGTTGGTCGACGGCGAGGTGGAGACCGCCCTGCGGTACCTGCGCCGGGCGAACCGGAGCGCCGTCGGCGACTGCCTGCGGGCGCGGATCCGCTCCGCGCTGGCCCGCGCCGAGTGGCAGCTCGACCCGCAGGCGGCGGTCCCCCACCTGATCGGCGTCGCCACCGCCGTCCGCGCCGGGCACCTGAGCAGCCAGCAGGCGGCGGGGCCGATCCAGTACCTGCTCTGGCACGGTGAGATCGACAAGGCCGTCGAGCTCGTCCAGCACCTGAGCGACCGGGCCGACAGCGCGGATCCGCGTTCCGCAGTCGAACTGCTCGTCACGACCGGCTGGATGTCCACCCTCTATCCAGGGGTGACGGTCGGCCGGCCGAAACCCACCGCCGCCGCCCGGGACCCGCTCACCCTGGCCGAGGTCAAGCGTGGGCTCGAGGGGTCCTTCCTGCTGTCCGCTGTGCTCGAACGCGGCGACGCCACGGTGGTCGAGCACGCCGAGCGGGCGCTGGCCACCGGCGGGCCGGACGACGAGCCGAGCATGTGGACCAGCGTCTGCGCCATCGTCGCCTTGGTCTACGCGGACCGGCTGGACCTGGCCGGCGACTGGTGCGACCGGCTGGGCGGCAGTCCGACCGCCCGGCGCCATCCCTCGGCCTCGGCGACCCTCGCGGCCCTCCGGGCGTTGGTCAGCGGCCGGCTCGGTGACCTGCCCCGCGCCGTGCAACTGGCCGACCAGGCGCTGGGCCAGCTCTCGCCGAAGGGCTGGGGGGTGGTGATCGGGATGCCGCTCGCCGTCCGCCTGCGGGCCCTCACCTTCATGGACGAGCTCGACGCCGCGGCCGCCTGCCTCCAGGTGCCGGTCCCGCCGGCGATGTTCAAGACCCCGTTCGGGCTGCACTACCTGCACGCCCGCGGGACGCACGCGCTCGCTGCGGGAAGCCCCGAGGGCGCGCTGGCCGACTTCCAGCTCTGTGGGCAGCTGATGACCTCGTGGCAGCTGGACTTCTCGGGTCTCGTCCCGTGGCGGACGGAGTCGGCCCGGGCGCTGCTCCGGATGGGCCGCCGCCAACAGGCCAGGAAGTTGGTCCGGGAGGAGTTGGCTCGGCTGCGGCCCGTCCAGGTGCGCTACCGGGCCGCCGCCCTGCGGGTGCTGGCCGCCACGGAGGACGGGCCGGACCGGATCAGCCACCTGCGCAGCGCCGTCCGGCTGCTGCGGCAGTGCGGCGACCGGGTGGAGCTGGCGCACAACCTGACCGACCTCGGCCACGCCTACCAGCAGGCCGGCGACCGGCGGGAGGCCCGGGTCGCGGCCCGGGCGGCCCGGGCCCTCGCCGAGGAGTGCGGCATCCCGCTGCTGCGCGCCAGCACGGCCACCACCGGCTCCGGTTCGGCCGAGGGCCCCGCCGGCACGGCGGTGGTGGTGGACGGGCTCAACGACGCGGAGTCCCAGGTGGCCACCCTGGCCGCCCAGGGCCACACCAACCGCGAGATCGCCGAGAAGCTCTTCCTGACGGTCAGCGCCATCGAACAGCGGCTGACCCGGATCTACCGGAAGCTGCACGTCAACTCGCGCAACGAACTGGCCGCCCGGCTGCGGCTGAACCGGCCCGGCGCGACCCTGCTGCACCCGCCGTCGCCAGGGCAGAGCGAACCGGGGGGCCGCCCACGTGGGCCACGGTTCCGCTGACCGTCACCCGCCGTCCACCGGCGCCGTCCGCGCTCGCCGTCCCGGCCTGACCGCCTCCCTGCGGCACGGTCCGGCGGGCGGGCGGCCGCCGCCCACCGACCGCGGACGGCTGTTCATCGGGTCACACTCCGGCCGTCCGGCCTGCCCGAAAGAACCGCGGTGTGGCACCGTCGAGGCGTACCACCGAACCCCGGCGTTCACGGCGTGGCCATCTCCGGCCGTCCGGCCAATCCCGACACCCCTTGCGGCGCATGGCGCAACCCCTAATGACGGACAAGATCCGCAGGTTTGCGCGCGAAACGATGGGGTCTCGCGCCCGTTGTCGCACCACCCCCCCGATGCCAGACTCGCCTGGTCGCACGGACCGTCCCCTGAACGGCGCGGTCCGGCGACAAATTTCCAGGTCCATCCGGCACGGCGGCCCGGTGCGCTCCACCCCTACCCCCGGTAGGCGCGGTGGAGGGGCGGCCGTCCGGCAAGGGGGAGCGGTGTCGGGCAGCGCCGGGGTTCCGGTTCCGCACCGCGTACGAGAAGGGCTGACACGCTGGTGTTGGTGCAGCAGGAGGAGCAGACGACCCGTCTCCGGCGGGCGTTCCGCGCGTGTGAGGAGCAGCAGCGAGGACACGTCGCGCTGGTCACCGGCGCGGTGGGGAGCGGCAAGACCAGTCTGTTGGAGGCGTTCAGCGAGTGGGCGGCCGCCACCGGCGGACAGGTGATGAGCGCTGCCGGCTCCCGGGCGGAGCGCGGGCTCCATCTGGGAGTGATCGGGCAGTTGTTCCACAGTGCCCGGCTCGCGCCCGACGCGGCGGCCCGGGTCGAGAAGCTGATGGGCGACGCCACCTTCGCCACGTCCCTGCCCGAGCCCGGCGGTGAGGCCGCCGAGGGCGACCGGGCCTGGGCTCCCCTGCTGCACGGCCTCTTCGCCACCCTGCTCGACCTGACCGGCACCGGGCCCTTGGTCCTCGTCGTCGACGACGTGCACCACGCGGACCCGGCCTCGTTGCACTGCCTTCTCTACGTGACCCGTCGGCTGCGCCACGCCCGGATCATGGTCGTACTTGCCGAGGCGTCGACGCTGCGCCCGCCGCACCCGTTGTTCCGGGCCGAGTTGCTCAGCCAGCCGCACTTCGCCCGGATCACCCTGCCGCCGCTGACCGTGGACGCCATCGCCCGGCTCGTCGGCGGCGACACCGAGACCACCGAGGCCCGGGAGACGGCGGAACGCTGCATGCACATGACCGGCGGCAACCCGCTGCTCACCCGGGCGCTGCTCGAGGAGCGGGCCGGCGGCGGGACGGGCGACGACTCCGGCGCGACCGTCGGCGACGCGTTCGACCAGGCCGTGCTCGGCTGCCTCTACCGGCACGAGCCCGGGGTACGCCGGGTGGCGCAGGCGCTGGCGGTGCTCAACCGGCCCGCCCCGACCGAGCTGCTCGGTCACCTCCTCGACGTGGCGCCCGAGGCCACGGTCCCGGCGGTGCGGGTGCTGCGCACCGCCGGCCTGATGGAGGCCGACCAGCTGCGCCACCCGCGCATCCTGCACTCGATCCTCGGCGACATGTCACCCGACGAGCGGCGGGGCCTGCACCAGCGGGCCGCCGAGGTGCTGCACGACCACGGCGCCGAGCCGAGCGTGGTCGCCGAGCATCTGGTGGCTGCCGGCTGGGCGGACGCGCCGTGGGTGGTGCCGGTGCTCCAGGACGCCGCCGGACACGCCCTGGCCTCGGGCCGCCCCGACGTGGCCGCCGCCTGCCTGCGCCTCGTCTCCCGCGTGTGCGTGGACGAGCGGCAGCGGGCCGCCACCACCGAGATGCTGGTGAGCGCCCGCTGGCAGGTCAACCCGCTCGCCGTGAACGGGCACCTCAGCGAGCTGGTGGAGGCGGCGCGGGCCGCCGGGTGGTCCAGCGACGTCGGCCTGTCCGCCGTGCCCTACCTGCTCTGGCAGGGTCGGGTGGAGGAGGCCACCGAGGCCGTCAGCGGCTTCTCCACCGAGGACGAGCACGGCCCGGGCGGCGCGGCGACGCGGCTGCGGATGATGCAGCTGCTGGTCGCGCTCTCCCACCCGGACCACCTGGCCACGGTGCGGGAGACCCCGACGGCGTGGAGCCGGGCGGCGAGCGCGCCGGCCACGATCAGCCCGCTGTTGCAGGCGGTGACGGTGCTGCACACCGCGCTGACCCCGGCCGCGGAGAACGACACCGTGGCGACCGCCGAGCAGCTCCTCCAGCGTCACCACACCGACGACGGCTCGCTGGGTCTGCTGACCGCCCCCCTGCTGGCGCTGCTGTGGGCGGGCCGGTCCGACCGGGCCGCCGCCTGGGGTGACGTCCTGCTCGGCCGGCCGGCCGCCCGGCACGCTCCGGTGTGGCGGGCCGTCATCCGGGCGGTCCGGGCCGAGGCGGCGCTGCGCGTCGGTGACCTGCCCGGCGCCGAGCACCACGCCCGCACGGCGCTGGAGGACATCCCCGCTCCGGCATGGGGTGTGGCGGTCGCGGGCCCGCTGGCCACGCTCATCGCCTGCGCGACCGAGGCGGTGCGGCTGTCCGAGGCCGATCGGTGGCTCGCCCACCCGGTTCCGCCCGGCATGTTCCGCACCCCGTTGGGACTGCACTACCTGGCCGCCCGCGCCCGGCACCACCTGGCCGTACGGCGGCCCCACGCCGCGATCACCGACCTGCGGCGGTGCGGCGAGCTGATGCGCACCTGGGGCATCGACGCCGCCGGGCTGGTGCCGTGGCGGCTGGAGCTGGCCCGGGTGCAACTCAGCGTCGGCAACAAGGCGCAGGCCACGCAGCTTCTCCAGGAACAGTTGCGGGTGCCGCACGGGGTCGACGACCGGACCCGGGGTCGGACGCTGCGGCTGCTCGCCACCACCGCGGCCCAGGACCACCGGCGCAAGCTGCTCTCCGAAGCGGTCAGCCTGCTCCAGTCCAGCGGCGACCGGCTGGAGCTCGTCCGGGCCCTCGGCGACACCGGCCAGACGCTGCAACGGGCCGGCGACTCCGCCCGCGCCCGGCTGCTCGTCCGCCGGGCCTACCAGCTGGCCCAGGACTGCGGCGCGTCGGTGCTGGCCCAACGCCTGATCCGGCGGGAGCCGGGCAGCGGACTGCCGGCGTACCCGACGGCCGCCGAGATGCAGGAGCCGGACGACGGGCTGAGCGACGCCGAACGTCGGGTGGCCGCGCTGGCTGCCCAGGGGCACACCAACCGGCAGATCTCCAGCAAACTGTTCATCACCGTGAGCACGGTCGAGCAGCACCTGACGCGGGTCTACCGCAAGCTGGACGTGAAGCGGCGCACCGACCTGCCGTCCCGGCTCGTCGCGTACGCGGAGGGGCTGGCCGAGGAGACGCAGGGCGCCGCCTCCTGACCCACGGCCGAGGGGCGCCCCGCCCACGCGCGGCGCCCCTCGGCGCGTACGACAGCCGCAGGCTCAGCCGACGGCGACCCCGGCGGGTCGGCGGGCCGGGGCCTCGTCGCGGTGCCGCAGCACGAGGTCGGCGGCGGCGGCGACCCCGCCGGCCCGCCGCATCCGCCGGCTCCACAGCTCGGCCCGCTCCCGGAACGAGTCCTCGCGCAGCAGGCGCGTGAGCTTGGCGGCGATGTCCTCGACGTCCAGGGTGTCGGTGTGCTCGACGGCCAGCGCGACGCCGCTGTCGACCGCACGCGCCGCGCCGTCGGGGCAGTCCAGCCAGAACGGCATCACCAACTGCGGAGTGGCGAAGTGGATGCCCTCGTGGACGGCGTTGGCGGCGCCGTGGTTGAAGAAGGCGCGCACGTGCGGGTGGGCCAGCACCCGCAGCTGCGAGGGCAGCCACGCCTCCACCCGCAGGTTGCCCGGCAGCCGCTCGGCGGGCGGAAGGAACTGCTGCTGGCGCGCGGGCAGTTTCCACAACACGGCGTGCTCGGGCCCGAGCCGGTCGGCGACCTCGACGATCGCCCTCACCTGCCCCGGGGACGGTCGCATGATCGTGCCGAACCCGACGTAGACCACCGAGGGGTGGCCGTCCAGCCACCGGGTCAGCTCGTCGTCCCCGTCGGCCGGCGGCAGCTCGCGGGGCACCACCGGACCGAGCATCCGCAGTGTCGCCGGGGCGGTCGGGAACGGGTACTCGAAGCCGAAGACCGTGTACGACATGAGCGCCGCGGCGGCCTCGGCGTAGAGCGTCGGCCGCATCTCCGGGTTGCGGAGGCCGGCGGCCCTGCGGGCGGCCACGGCGGCGAGGTTCCGCCCCAACCGGTCCGGCTGCGTCAGCGCCCGGACCAACCGGTTGCGGAAGTGCGCGTTGGTCGCCTGCTGCCGGGGCGTCATCCGCCGCGGCAGCCCGGAGAACGGGGTGGGATAGCGGGGCGGCAGCAGCTCCTGGAGGAAGTTGGACGGTGGCAGCGAGATGCTGACCACGAAGGGCACCTGTCGGGTCTGCGCGGCGTCCATCGCGTAGGTGGCGAGGCTGTCCACCACGGCCACCGCCGGCCCGATCTCGTCGATCGTGTCGAGGCAGCGCTGGTAGAGCTGCTGGAGGTAGTCGTAGTCGGTGCAGAGGTCGATGTAGCGCGCGAAGCCGTCCACCCGGTCGCCGGTGGTCAGCGCCCGGTACGTCGCGTCGTCCCAGTCGTGCGGTGACGACTGCGGGCGGGCCGGCCCGAGCGAGACGAACGAGACCTCGCCCGGGCCGGGCAGCGCCTCGACATCCGCCCGGCGGTCCTCCGTGGACGCGAACCAGACGTCGCGGACGCCCCGGGCCTTCAGCTCGTTGACAATGCTGAGCAGCGGGTTGAACAGCCCGGCGCTGTTGTAGGCGACCACCAGCACGGCTCGGCCGCGGTCGTCTCCGGTCATGGCCACCGTCACCATCACTCCTTCCCGCCACGTGGCGGCTCGCGCCGTCCCGTCACCTGGGCCGCCGTCCGGCGGTCTCCCGGCGGCACGCGGTGCGGTCGCGTGCGGTCGGGCACAGGCGGGCTGATGATGGAGCCGTTCAGCCAGGCGATCGGGGTCGGCTGTCAAGGCGTGTCGATGCGGCACAGGGGTCGGCGGAGCTTCGGTAGAAGGGTTGCCGATTCACGGCAGCCCAGGACCCCCTGTCACCGCTGTCTATATAGAAGGTAATAACTTACCCGAAGGCGGCGACATGGAGGGCGGCTCACGCTGATTTGTCCGGGCGAATCGGCCCGACCCGCCCCCGGTTCCGCGCCGACGATGCACCCGGTCACACCTCGAAACCGGACTTACGGGTGACGCGGGACATGGCCCTGTCGAGCTGCCCTCACAGATGGGGCACACTGTGCCGCCGCAGCCGCCGAAGGCGGGGCCGAGCCCGCAGCGACGGGTGGTCCTACGGACGGGGCAGCTCGACAGCGCCCACGGCACCCCACCACCCCACCGAAACGTATCCACGGGACCGACACCACCGACGGCGTTTGGCCCGCCGCGCCCGGCAGGTATGTATCGAGCCACGAAAAAACCTCCGGGCGGGGCCGGGCCTTCGACAGGCCCCGCCTCACCCGGAGGTCTCGAACAACCTCACGGTCGCCGCCGGATCGCCGGCGGACAGGACGAACTAGTCCATGGAGCGCTTCATGAAGCCGCGCATGCCGATCGCGGAGAACACCACGAAGACGCCCGCGAGGACGGTCATGCACAGCCAGAGCGGCACGGACTCGACCCCCGGCGGGGCGACCAGCGACCGGGTCGCCTCGCTGATGTAGGTCAGCGGGTTGAGCGAGCAGATCACCTGGTACCAGCGCAGCCCGTCCAGGCCGAGCAGCGGGAACTGCGTCGCGCCGGTGAACATCAGCGGGGTCATCACCACGGTGAACATGATCTGGATGTGCTGCGTCGGGACCAGGGTGCCGAAGGTCAGGCCCACCGCCGCGCCGACCAGCGCGCCGACCGCCAGCACCCCGATCACCTTGAGTACCACCGCCCAGGGCCAGGTGACGTCGAGCATGAGCATGCCGACCGGGATCAGCACCACGCCCGCGATCAGCCCGCGGATGCCGCCGAAGACGATCTTCTCCAGGGCCACCAGCGGGATCGCCATGGGCGACAGGAGGCGGTCCTCGATCTCGCGGGTGAAGGAGAAGTCCATCACCATCGGCAGCGCGGTGTTCTCCAGCCCGATCAGGAAGGCGTTCAGCGCGATGACACCGGGCAGCAGCACGTTGGTGAAGTCGTCGCTGGCGTACCCCAGGTCGCCGAGCACCTTGCCGAAGATCAGCAGCATGAACAGCGGCTGGATGAAGACCTGGAGCAGGAAGCCCACCAGTTCCCGGCCGGTGACGAACAGGTCCCGCGAGAGCACCGCGCGGAACGTGGCGAACTGGTCCATCGCGCGCACCGGCGGCGGCGCCGCGGCCGTCGACGGCGCGGACGGGGTGGCGGGGGCGGTGACGCTCACCGAAGTTCCCTTCCGGTCAGGTGGATGAAGACGTCTTCCAGGCTGGGCTGGCCGATGTTGAGGTCCCGGACCTCGCAACCCAGGTCGGCGAGGATCTTCATCGCCATCGGAATCGCGTTGGCCGGCTGGGTGCTGGTGTAGACCCGGAAGGAGAGCGGGGCATCCGGATCAGCGGGCGCCTCTGCCGCCGGCGCGGGCAACGGCATCGCCGGCATGCCGGGGAACGTCGGCGCCGCGGCGGGGGCGGGGTTCTTCACCTGGAAGTGTTCCACCTGCTCCACGTCCGGGATGGCACCCAGCGCGGCCCGCACCTCCTCGGCGGGGGCACCGGGGGTCACCACGAGGGTCAGCGTGCTGCTGCCGGGCAGGGTACGGGTAAGCGCGGCGGGGGTGTCCAGCGTGAGCAGCTTGCCGTGGTCGATGATGCCGACCCGGTCGCAGAGCTTCTCCGCCTCGTCCATGTCGTGGGTGGTGACGACCACGGTCACCCCGGCCTGCTTCAACTCGGCGACCCGGTCGTGCACGAAGAGCCGGGACTGCGGGTCGAGGCCGCCGGACGGCTCGTCGAGGAAGAGCACCCGGGGCGAGTGCATCAGCGCGCGCGCGATCATGGTGCGCTGGGCGAGGCCGCCAGAGAGGAAGTCGGTGCGGGAGTTCGCGTACTCCTTGAGCCCCATCTGCTCCAGCAGTTCGTCGGCGCGGCGGATGCGCTCCGCCCGGGGCACCCGGTGGTACGCCGCGTGGAACAGCAGGTTCTGCCGGACGGTCAGCGCCCGGTCCAGGTTCACCCGCTGCGGCACGACCGCCAGCATCTGTCGGGCGACAGCCGGGGCGCCGATCACGTCCGCGCCGCACACGGTGGCCCGGCCGGAGGAGGCCCGCACCCGTGTGGTCAGCACCCCGATCGTTGTCGTCTTGCCCGCGCCGTTCGGCCCGAGCAGACCGAACACCTCACCCGCGGCGACGGAGAAGCTCAGTCCGTCCACCGCCGGCGGCATGTTGGGCTGGTACTGCTTGACCAGCTCCGTGACCACCACTGCCTCGTCCACGTCGTCATGCTCCCGTCCTGTTCGTGGATCCGATAGATGTACGTGCGCCGATAGGGGGCGCTAGGGGCACGCCAGGGGCGGGAACGTCAGAGGCGCTGCCCGGTCAGCCACCGCTGGACCGTGCCGGCGAGCTCCGGCCCCCGGTCGGCGACCATGCTGAAGTGGTCACCGGCCGCGTCCACCGCCTCGTGCGGGTACGGCCAGCGGGACCGCCAGCCGTCCTCCTCGCCGTCCCACTCCCCCAGCGGCTCGCTGGCCCGGACCAGCAGCGTCGACGCCGCCATCGGGGCGGGCTGCCAGTCCAGGAACAGCGGCAGGTATCCGGCCCAGGCCGTCGTCCGCCAGTCGTCCATCGGCGTATACGCGCTGTCCCGGTCGATCATCCCGTCGAGCAGCTGCGGCACCCACCCGCCGAGCACCTCGCTGTCGGCCGGGTAGGTGTCCATCAGCACGACCGCGGCCGGCGACCGGCCCTGGCGTTCCAGCTCGCCGGCGAGCAGGTTGGCCACCATCGCACCGCCGGAGTGGCCGGCGAGCACGAACGGGCCGGGGCCGACCGTTCGCAACACCGTGTCGGCGTGCACCCGCAGCAGGGCGTCGAGGTCGGCGGGCAGCTCCTCGCCCACCCCGAAGCCCGGGTTGGGCAGGGCCCAGACGTCCCGCACGCCTCGGAACCCGGAGGCGAGCCGGGCGTACTCGTGGGCCCCGGAGAGCAGGGACATGGTGCAGCAGCACACCAGCGGCGCCCCGGCGCCGCCCTCGGCGAGCCGGAGGATGCCGGCCGGGCGGGTGAGCTGCGCGGGTTCGCTGAAGCTGGGCCGGAACTGGGCGAGCTTGACCAGGAGTTCGGCGTACCCGGCGGGGTCCTCGCGCGCCTTGGGCTGGTTGAACAGCCCGCCGAGGAGTCCACCGCCGGCACCCCCCGGGGCGGGCTCCCCGGCGACATCCGGGGCGGCCTCGGCCTCGTCCGCGCCGACGAGCTGGCCGAGCAGGTGGCGGGCCAGCGCCGTCGGGGTGTGGTGGTCGAAGAGCAGAGTGGCGGACAGCTCCGCCCCGGTCTCCTGACGCAGCGCGTCCCGCAGTTCCAGCGCGGTCAGCGAGTCGAAGCCGAGTTCCAGGAAGTCCCGGTCGGCCTCGACCGCCCCGGGCGAGGCGTGGCCGAGCACCGTGGCCACCCGTGCCCGGACCAGGTCCAGCAGGATGCGGTGCCGGTCGCCGGCCGAGGTGGCGGCCAACCGCTCGCGCAGCGCCCGGGCCGGATCGCTCGCCTCGCCGCCCGGCCGGGCGTCCCGGTCCACCTCGACCGCTTCGGGCACGCCGCGCAGCAGCGGACTGGGCCGTACGGCGGTGAAGGTCGGCCCGAACGTGGACCAGTCCAGGTCGGCGAGCGCGACCTGGTCGTCGCCCTGTCCCAGGGCCTGTTGCAGGGCGGACACGGCCACGTCGGTGGCGAGCGGACGGACGCCGCGGCGGCGCAACTGCCCCGGCTCGGCGACCTCGTCCGCCCAGGGGACCCAGGCGACGACGGTGGTCGGGCGGCCGGCGGCGCGGCGGCGCGCGGCCAGCGCCGCCAGCCCCGCGCCGGCGGCGGCGGCGACCGCCGCGCCTCCGCCGCCCCAGACGGCGGCGGTGGAGGAGAAGACGACGAACTCGTCGATCGGCCGATCGCCGCACGCCCGGTCGAGCAGTTCCACGGCGGCGGTGCGGGCGGCCACGGTGTCGGCCAGGTCGGACGGTTCCAGCGTCGAGACCGGGTCGCCGGCACCGTCGGAGTCGGCGACGTGCAGGACGGTGCGGACACCGGTGCCGTCGGCGGCCAGCCGGTCCAGCACCTCGGGCAGCCGGTCGAAGTCGTCGACGGCGGTGACGGCGACGTCCAGCCCGGTGGGCGCTTCGGGCCCGGCGAGGACGAGGTGGGTCGCGCCGCGGTCGACGAGCCAGCGCAGCAGGTGCGGGACGCGCACCGCCGCCGCGCCGTGCACGAGGACCGCGCCCCGGGGACGCCAGTCCTCGGCGGCGGGGCCGGCCGGGGCGCGGGACAGCCGCCGCGCGTACACCCCGCCGGGGCGTACCGCGAGCTGGTCCTCGTCGCCGTCGGCCGCGACGAGGCGGGCGAGCGCCGCGAGGGCGGCGTCGTCCGGCTCCGCCGGCAGGTCGACCAGGCCGCCCCACAGGCGCGGCTGTTCCAACGCCAGCACCCGGCCCAGACCCCAGAGGTACGCGCCGGCGACGCCGGGCGCGGGGTCGGCCGCGTCGACGGCGACGGCGCCCCGGGTCACGGTCCACACCGGCACGGTGCTGCCCGCGGCGCCCAGGGCCCGGACCAGCGCGGCGGTGCCGGCCAGCGGGCCCGTCCCGGTCGCCCCGGCCGGCTCCCCCGCCGCCAGCAGCGAGACCACGACCGACGGGGTGCCCCCGGTGGGCAGGGCCCGGGCGACCTCGTCCGGGTCGCCGACGGTCACGAGCACCGGGTCCAGGCCCTCGGCCCGCAGCGCGGCCAGCACCGCTGCAGCGTCGGTCCCGGCCCCGGCGACCACCAGGCAGGGGCCGGTCGGCGCGACGCCGGCGGACGGCCGGTCGACCCGGACCCAGCCGGTGCGGTACCGCAGACCGTCCAGTTCGGAACGGATTCGCCGATGACCCCGGTAGGCCGTGAGGGCGGGCAGCAGCGCCGTCAACGCCTCCTGCCGGTCGGTGTCCAGGCCGAGCACGGCGGCCAGCTCGGCCGGGCGCTCGGCCTCCACCGCGGCCCAGAACTCGTCGTCCTCGCCCGCCGGGACCGGCTGGCCGAGGTCGACCACGGGCGGGTCCGGCCAGTACCGCTCGTGGTGGAAGGCGTAGGTGGGCAATTCGATCCGGGCGGCGTCGGTGCCGGCGAACAGGGCCGGCCAGTCGACGCCGGCTCCCCGCAGGTCGACGGCGGCGATCGCGCCGAGCAGGCCGGCCGGCTCCGGCTGGTCCCGGCGGCCGACCGACGCGAAGGCCGCCTGATCGGCGTCGGGCAGGCACTCCCGGGCCATCGCGGTCAGCGCCCCGTCAGGGCCGAGTTCCAGGAAGGTCGCCGCCCCGGCGGCGGCGAGGGTGGCGACCGCGTCGTGGAAGCGGACGGTGTCCCGGACGTGCTCGACCCAGTAGCCCGGGTCGGTGGCCTCGGCGGCGGTCAGCAGGGCGCCGGTGCGGTCGGAGACGACCGGCAGGGTCGGCGGATGCCAGGTGACCTTCTCCGCGACGACGCGGAAGTCGGCCAGCATGGCGTCCATCCGGGCGGAGTGGAACGCGTGGCTGACGCGCAGCCGGCGGATCCGCCGGCCCTGGGCGGCCAGCCGCTCGCCGGCCGCGAGCACGGCGTCCTCGTCGCCGGAGAGCACCACCGACGCCGGGCCGTTCACGGCGGCCAGCGCCACCCGGGCACCGAGCAGCGGGGCCACCTCGGCCTCGGACGCCCGGACCGCCAGCATCGCCCCGCCGGCCGGCAGGGCCTGCATCAGCCGGCCGCGGGCGGCCACCAGGGCCGCCGCGTCGGCCAGCGACAGCACACCCGCGACGTGCGCGGCGGCCAACCCGCCGACCGAGTGGCCGAGCAGGTGCTGCGGGCGCAGGCCCCACGCGGTGACCAGCCGGTAGGCGGCCACCTCGTACGCGAACAGCGCCGGCTGGGTGAACTCGGTGGCGTCCAGCAGCTCCGCCTCGGGCGAGCCGGGGCGGGCGAAGACCACCCCCCGCAGCGGACGGCTCAGATGCTGGTCCAGCTCCCCGGCCACCTCGTCGAAGGCGGCCGCGAACACCGGGAACCGGCGGTGCAGCTCGGCACCCATGCCGGGGCGCTGCGCGCCCTGACCGGTGAAGAGGAAGGCGACCTTGCCGGCCGGGCGGGCAACGCCGCGTACCACACCGGGGGTGGGCCGGTCCTCGGCGACCGCGCGCAGGCCGGCCAGCAGGGCGTCCCGGTCGTCGCCGGTCACCGCGGCCCGGTGCGGCAACGTCGCCCGGGTGGTGACCAGCGAGTACGCCACGTCGGCCGGGGCCAGGTCGGGGTGGGCGGTCAGGTGGTCCAGCAACCGGCGGGCCTGCCCGGCCAGGGCCGGCGCGGAACGGGCGGAGACGATCCACGGTGCCGGCGGGGCGGGCGGGCCGGCGGGCCGGCCGGTGTCGGCGTCCGCGTCGGCGGCCTGCTCGATGATGACGTGCGCGTTGGTGCCGCTGATGCCGAACGCGGACACCCCGGCCCGGCGCGGCTGCCCGGTGGCCGGCCAGGACTCCGTCCCGGTCAGCAGGGACACGGCCCCGGCGGTCCAGTCGACGTGCGGGGTGGGCTCGTCGACGTGCAGGGTCGGCGGCAGCACCCCGTGCCGCATGGCGAGCACCATCTTCATCACGCCGGCCACACCGGCGGCGGCCTGGGTGTGCCCGATGTTCGACTTGACCGACCCCAGCCACAGCGGCCGGTCCGCGGGGCGGTCCTGCCCGTACGTGGCCAGCAACGCCTGCGCCTCGATCGGGTCGCCGAGGGTGGTGCCGGTGCCGTGCGCCTCCACCACGTCCACCTGGTCGGCGGTCAACCCGGCGTTGGCCAGCGCCTGCCGGATCACCCGCCGTTGCGAGGGGCCGTTCGGGGCGGTCAGCCCGCTGCTCGCGCCGTCCTGGTTGACGGCGCTGCCCCGCACGACGGCGAGGACCGGGTGGCCGTTGCGGCGGGCGTCGGAGAGCCGCTCGACGAGCAGCATGCCGACCCCCTCCGACCACCCGGTGCCGTCGGCGGCGGCGGCGAACGACTTGCACCGGCCGTCGGTGGACAGGCCGCGCTGCCGGGAGAACTCGACGAAGACGGTCGGGGTGGCCATCACCGACACGCCGCCGGCCAGCGCCAGGGTGCACTCCCCCAGCCGCAGCGCCTGACAGGCGAGGTGCAGCGCGACCAGGGACGACGAGCAGGCGGTGTCCACGGTGACCGCCGGCCCCTCCAGCCCCAGGGCGTACGAGATCCGGCCGCTGGCCACGGCGGCGGCGCTGCCGGTGCCGAGGTAGCCCTCGACGCCGCCGCTGACCCCGGAGAGCAGCGCCGCGTAGTCGCCCTGGCTGGTCGCCGCGTACACGCCGGTGGGCGCGCCACGCAGCGTGGTCGGATCGATGCCGGCCCGTTCGAACGCCTCCCAGGCGGCCTCCAGCAGCAGCCGCTGCTGCGGGTCCATGGCCAGGGCCTCGCGAGGGCTGATGCCGAAGAACGCGGGGTCGAAGTCCCCGGCGGAGTAGAGGAAACCGCCCTCCCGCACGTACGACGTGCCCCGGCTGTCGGGGTCGGTGTCATAGAGCGCGCCCAGGTTCCAGCCCCGGTCGTCGGGGAACGCCGACATCGCGTCGGCCCCCGCGGCGACGAGGTCCCACAGCTGCTCGGGCGAGGCGACCCCGCCGGGGAACCGGCAGCTCATCCCGATGATCGCCACCGGCTCGCTGAGCGCGGCGGTGAGCTGCTGGTTCTGCTGCTTGAGCTTCTGGTTGTCGAGCAGGGCCGCGCGCAGCGCGTTGACGACCTCGTCCAGTGACACACTCATCGAAGGCTCCTCAGGGCCGGCCGGGTCACGAGTCGGAGCCTTCCAGGGCCATCCTGACCAGGCCGGCGACGTCGAGTTCGCGGATCTGTGCCTCGGGCGCGGGCGGCGCGGCCGGGGCGGCGGGCGCGACGGCCACCGGGCCAGCGCTCGTACGGGCCAGTTCGAGCAACTGGTCGAGCAGGCCCGCCTGCCGCAGCTGGTCCAGCGGGATCCCGGCGATGGCCCGACGGACCGACTCCTCGTCGCCCCCGCCACCGACGTCCCCGCCGTGGTCGGGGAAGAGTTCCTCGTGCAGGTGGTCGGCGAGACCCTCGGGGGTGGGGTAGTCGAAGACGACCGTGGTGGGCAGGTCGTGCCCGGTGGCCGCGGAGAGCAGGTTGCGCAGCTCCACGGCGGTGAGCGAGTCGAAGCCGAGGTCCAGGAAGCCCCGGTCGGTGTCGATCACGTCGGCCGAGGAGTGGCCGAGCACCTTCGCCGCGTCCACCCGCACCATGTCCAGCAGCGCGGCCCGCCGCTCGTCGCCGGGCAGTGCCCGCAGGCCGGCGAGCAGGTCCCGGGCGACGGGCGCGGGAACGTCCGGCCCGGCGGCGGGGGCGGCGGCGAGCGCGCGTACGGCCGGCAGGTCCGCCAGCAGCGGGCTGGGCCGCAGCGAGGTGAACAGCGGCTGGAAGACGGCCCAGTCGACGTCCGCCACCGTGACGCAGGTGTCACCGACCGCCAGGGCGTGCCGCAGCCCGGCCATCGCCACGCCCGGCGGCATCACCCGCAGGCCGCGACGGCGCAACTGCTCCGCCGCGCCGTCGGTGTACATGCCCGACTCGGTCCACGGCCCC
This sequence comes from Micromonospora sp. NPDC023814, assembly GCF_040639595.1. Classification (NCBI taxonomy): domain Bacteria; kingdom Bacillati; phylum Actinomycetota; class Actinomycetes; order Micromonosporales; family Micromonosporaceae; genus Micromonospora; species Micromonospora sp. NPDC023814. Next base: position 11,251 of record NZ_JBFAAF010000019.1, on the reverse strand, counting down.
CAGGCGACGGAGGTGGCCGCCAGGCCCCGGCCGCGCCGCCGCTCGGCGAGCGCGTCCAGGTAGGCGTTGCCGGCCGCGTACGCGCCCTGCCCGCCGCTGCCCCACACGGCGGAGATGGAGGAGAAGAGCACGAACGCGTCCAGCTCGACGCCGTCGAGCAGCTCGTCGAGGTGCTCGGCGCCGGACAGCTTCGGGGCGATGACGTACGCCAGGTCCTCCAGGGTGGTCTCGGCCAGCGGCACCACCTCGCTGACCCCGGCGGCGTGCACCACCGCGCGCAGCGGCGGCCCCTCCCGACGCAGGTCGGCCAGGAGGTCGGCCATCGCGGTCCGGTCGGCGGCGTCGCACCGGGCGACCCGGCAGTCCACCCCGAGGCCGGTCAGCTCGGCGAGCAGGTCGGTCGCACCCGGGGTGTCGGTGCCCCGTCGGCTGGTCAGCACCACCCGTTCCGCGCCGGCGCCGGCCACCCAGCGGGCCACGTGCCCACCGAGCGCGCCGGTTCCGCCGGTGATCAGCACGGTCCCCCGGGGCTGCCACGGCTCGGGTTCCCCGGTGGTGACGGCGGGGACGAGCCGCCGGACCAGTACGCCGGAGTCGCGGACGGCCACCTGGTCTTCGACGCCGCCGCCGGTGAGGATGCCGCCGAGCCGCATCGCCGTCCACGCCTCGAGGGTGGTGGGCAGGTCCACCAGCCCAGCCCAGCGGGCGGGCTGCTCGAGCGCGGCCACCCGGCCCAGGCCCCACAGCATCGCCTGTCGGGGGTTGAGCGGGACGTCGTCGTCGCCGACCCCGACGGCGCCCTGCGTGACGCACCAGAGCCGGGCCGGGACGTCCAGGTCGGTCAGTTGCTGGAGCAGGTGCACGGTCGCGGCGAGGCCGCGGGGCAGCGCCGGGTGCTCGGCGTGCGGGGCGTCGTCGAGGCCGAGGAAGGACAGGATCGACAGCGGCTCGTCGGCCGCGCCGAGCGCCTCGGTGAGGACGGCCGCGAACCCCCCGGTCAGCTCGTCCGAATCGGCGGCGGTGTCGACGGGCACGGTGGTGACGTCCCCGCCGAGGGCCCAGGTGCAGGAGTTCAGGTCCGGGTCGTCCGCCCGGTCGGCGGGCAGCAGCACGAGCCAGCGGCCGGACTCCTCCGCCGCGGGCGGCTCGGCGAGCGGCTCCCAGACCGCCCGGTACCGGGTGCCGTCCACGAGGGAGCGTTCCCGCCCGCGCCGCCGCCACGCCGACAGGGCGGGCAGCACCGTTCCGAACGGCTGGTCGCGGTCCACCTCGAGATCGCGGACCAGCGAGTCGAAGTCCTCGGCGTCGACGGCCGCCCAGAAGCGGCGCTCGACCTCGGTGCCGTCGTCCTCGACCGCCAGCGCGGCCCAGGGCGGCGGCTCCGGCCAGTAGCGCTGCCGGTCGAAGACGTACGTGGGCAGGTCGACCCGCCGGGCACCGGCGCCCTCGTACAGGACCGACCAGTCCGGGGAGACGCCGTGGGTGTGCAGCGCGGCGACGGCCCGCAGCAGGGTGGCCGGCTCGGGACGCTCCCGGCGCAGCGCGGGCACGACCAGCGGGGCCCGGCCGCCGGCCGGAGCGCCCTCGGCGAGGACGGCCTGGGCGAGGGCGGTGAGCACCCCGTCCGGGCCGACCTCGACGTAGCCGGTGACGTTGCGGTCCCGCAGCGCCGCGACGGCGTCGGCGAAGCGCACCGCGTCGCGGGCGTGCCGCACCCAGTACTCCGGCGTACCGATCTCGGTCACGTCGACCGGCGCGCCGGTGACGGTGGAGACCATCGGGACGGTCGGGGCCTGGTACCGCAGGCGGCCGGCGACGGCGGCGAGGTCATCGAGCACCGGCTCCATCAGCGGACTGTGGAACGCGTGGCTGACCGTCAGGCGCCGGATCCGGACGCCCCGGGCGGTCCACTCGGCGGCCAGCTCCTCGACGGCGTCGCCGGCCCCGGACACCACCACGGCGGCGGGGCCGTTGACGGCGGCGACCGAGACCCGGTCGGCGCGGTCGCCGAGCGCGGCGGTCACCTCGGCCTCGCTGGCGGCGATGGCGAGCATCGCCCCGCCGGCCGGCAGCGCCTGCATCAGCCGGCCCCGGGCGGCGACCAGTTCGGCGGCGTCGGCCAGGGAGAGCACCCCGGCGGCGTGGGCGGCGGCGAACTCGCCGATGGAGTGCCCGGCGACCGCGTCGGGGCGGACGCCCCACGCCTCCAGCAGCCGGAACAGCGCCACCTCGACGGCGAAGAGTGCCGGCTGGGTGAACTCGGTCCGGTCCAGCAGCTCCGCGTCGGGGGTGCCGGCCTCGGCGAGGAGTACCGGTTTCAGGGGGCGGGGCAGGTGCGGGTCGAGGGCGGCGCATGCCTCGTCGAGGGCGGCGGCGAAGATCGGAAACGCCTCGGCCAGCTCGCGGCCCATCCCGGCCCGCTGGGCCCCCTGCCCGGAGAACAGGTACGCCACCTTCGGCCGGGACGCGGCCGCGCCGGTGACCAGCAGCGGCGAGTCCTCGCCGGCGGCGAGGGCGCGCAGCCCGGCGTCCAGAGCGGTCCGGTCGGTGGCGAGGACGACGGCCCGGTGGTCCAGCGTGGCCCGGGAGGCCACCGACGACCAGCCGACGTCGACCAGCCGCGGGGCGGCCGGACCGGTGAGCTGGTCGGCCCAGCGGTCGGCCTGGGCGGCCAGCGCGGCTGCCGTACGCGCCGACAGCAACACCGGCACCACCGGCAGCCGGGCCGGGTCCCCCGCCGGCTCGACCGGCGGGGACGGCTCGGCCGGCTCGGGCGCCTGCTCCAGGATGGTGTGCGCGTTGGTGCCGCTGATCCCGAACGAGGAGACGGCGGCCCGGCGCGGGTGGCCGGTGGCCGGCCACGGGCGACCCTCGTCGAGCAGCTCGACCGCGCCGACGGTCCAGTCCACCTGGTCGGTCGGCTCGTCGACGTGCAGGGTCTGCGGCAGGTAGCCGTGCTGGAGGGCCAGCACCATCTTGATGATCCCGGCGACGCCGGCGGCGGCCTGGGTGTGGCCGATGTTGGACTTGATCGAGCCCAGCCAGAGGGGCTGGTCGTCGGGCCGTTCCCGGCCGTACGTGGCGAGCAGGGCCTGCGCCTCGATCGGGTCGCCGAGCCTGGTGCCGGTGCCGTGCGCCTCGACGGCGTCCACGTCGGCCGGGGCGAGGCCCGCGTTGGCGAGGGCCTGCCGAATCACCCGCTGCTGCGACGGCCCGTTGGGCGCGGTGAGGCCGTTGGACGCGCCGTCCTGGTTGACGGCGCTGCCCCGGATCACCGCGAGCACCGGGTGGCCGTTGCGGCGGGCGTCGGACAGCCGCTCGACCAGCAGCAGGCCGAGTCCCTCGCCCCAGCTCGTGCCGTCGGCGGCGGAGGCGAACGCCTTGACCCGGCTGTCCGGGGCCAGCCCCCGCTGCCGGCTGAAGCCGACGAACACGCCGGGGGTGGACATCACGGTGACGCCGCCGACGAGGGCGAGGGAGCACTCCGCCTGGCGCAGCGCCTGGCAGGCCCAGTGCAGCGCCACCAACGACGAGGAGCAGGCAGTGTCCACCGAGACGGCGGGCCCCTCCAGCCCGAGCGTGTACGACACCCGGCCGGAGAGCACGCTGCCGGCGTTGCCGGTCATCAGGTGGCCCTCGGCGCCCTCGGCGCTGTACATCAGGTTCCGGTAGTCCTGGTAGTTGGTGCCGACGAAGACGCCGGTGGAGCTGCCGCGCAGCGCCTGGGGGTCGATCCCGGCCCGCTCGATCGCCTCCCAGGACGCCTCCAGCAGGAGCCGCTGCTGCGGGTCCATGGCCAGGGCCTCGCGGGGGCTGATGCCGAAGAAGCCGGCGTCGAAGTCGGCGACCCCGGCGACGAAGCCGCCCTCGCGGGCGTAGCTGGTGCCCTCGTTCTCGGGGTCGGAGTCGAAGAGCCGGTCGAGGTCCCAGCCCCGGTCGGTGGGGAACTCGCCGATCGCGTCGCCGCCAGCGGTGAGGAGCTGCCACAACTGCTCCGGGGTGTCCGCCCCGCCGGGGAGGCGGCAGCTCATCGCCACGATGGCGATCGGCTCGTCGTCCACGACCGTGGTGGCCGGGGCGGGGGTGGCGTCGTCCGGCGCGACGCCGGTGAGCAGTTCGTCGAGGTGCGCGGCGAGCACGGTCGGGTTGGGGTAGTCGAAGGCGAGCGTCGCGGGCAGCCGCAGGTCCGTGGCGGTGGCCAGGAAGTTGCGCATGTCCACCGCGGTCAGCGAGTCCAGGCCCAGGTCGCGGAAGGGGCGGGTGGCCGGGATGTCGTCGGCCGCTCCATAGCCGAGCGCGGTCGCCGCGCACTGGCGGACCAGCTCCAGCAGCGCCGCGGCGCGCTCCGCCGGGGCGAGCCCGGCGAACCTCCGGGCCGCTGCCCCCGACGGCGCGTCCGGCTCCTCCTCGGTGGTCTCCTGCGCGACCTGCTGGGCCGCCTCCTGCACCTCGGCGAGGTCGCCGATCAGGGGGCTGGGCCGGACCAGGGTGAACGCGGGGGCGAACCGGGCCCAGTCGATGTCGGCGATCACGGTGGTCGCGTCGCCGCGCCGCAGCGCCCGCGCGAGGGCCTCGACGGCCAGATCGGGGTCCATGCCGACCATGCCGCCCCGGCGCAGCCGCTGCTGGGCGCGCTCGTTGTCGGCGGGCAGGCCGGCCCCGCGCCACGCGCCCCAGGCCACGGAGAGGGCGGGGCGTCCCTCGGCCCGGCGCCGCTCGGCGAGGGCGTCGAGGAAGGCGTTCGCCGCCCCGTATGCGCCCTGCCCGGCGTTGCCGGTGGTGCCGGCGACCGAGGAGAAGAGCACGAAGGCGTCCAGGTCCAGGTCGCGGGTCAGCTCGTCCAGGTGGACGGCGGCGGCGCACTTGGGCGCGGCGACGGTGTGCAGGCGCTGCGGGGTGGCGGTGTCCACGATGCCGTCGTCGAGGACGGCGGCGGTGTGCAGCACGGCGGTCACCGGGGCGTCGGCGGGCACGGTGTCCAGCAGATCGGCCAGCTGCGCCCGGTCGGTGACGTCGCAGCGGGCCACGGTGACCCGTACGCCGAGGTCGGTCAGCTCCTCCTCCAGCTCGGCGGCGCCCGGGGCGTCCGGGCCGCGCCGGCTGGCCAGCAGGACGTGCGCGGCGCCGGAACGGGCGGCCCAGCGGGCCAGGTGCCCGCCCAGCCCCCCGGTGCCGCCGGTGATCAGGACGGTGCCGCGCATCCGCCAGCCGTCGTCCGCCGTGTCGCCGGACGCGGTGGGCTCGGGCTCGGCGATCCGGGCGAGCCGGCGGACGAGGACCCCGGAGTCGCGGACGGCGAGCTGGTCCTCGCCGCCGCTGTCGCCGATCGCCGCGCAGAGCAGCGCGCCGGTCTGCGCGTCGAGGGTCTCCGGCAGGTCGAGCAGGCCGCCCCAGCGGCCGGGGTGTTCGAGGGCGACGGCGCGGCCGAGCCCCCAGACGGAGGCGGCCACCGGGTGCGGTGGCAGGTCGTCGGCGGAGACCGCGACGGCCCCCCGGGTCGCGCACCACAGCGGCGCCTCGACGTCGAGCGTGCCGAGCGCCTGCACCAGCAGGGCGGTGCCCGAGGCGGCCAGCGAGGTCGCCGGGTGCTCCGGGTGCGCCCGCTCGTCCAGGCCGAGCAGCGAGAGCACGGCGGCGGGCCGGTCCGGGCCGGGAAGCGCGGCGCGCAGCCGGTCGACCAGGGCCGTCGGTTCGTCGGTGGCGTCCAGTTCCACGGGTACGACGTCCGCGCCGAAGTTGCCGAGCGCCGCCAGCACCCCGCTGACCAGGGGGTCGTCGCCCAGCCCCGCGGGCAGCGGGACGAGCCAGGTGCCGGCGAGCCAGGTCAGCGGCAGGTCGGGCACGGCCTGCCAGGTGACCCGGTAACGCCACCGGTCGATGTCCGGCGTGCCGTCGGCGGCGGCGAGGAAGACCGGCGGCGCCGGCCAGTACCGGTGGTGGTCGAAGGCGTAGGTGGGCAGGTCGACGGCGTCGGTCTCGGCGAGGACGGCGGTCAGGTCGACGGGCAGGCCGATCGCGTGCGCCGTGGCCAGGTTCGTCAGCAACCGCGTCGCGTCGTCGTCACCCCGGCGCAGGCTGCCCAGGGTGTGACCGGTGACGCCGGCATCGTCCAGGATCGCCGTGACCGGCATGGTCAGCACCGGATGCGGAGAGATCTCCACAAACGTCGTGTGACCCGCCGCGACCGCCACCCGCACGGCCGCATCGAACTGCACCGTCTGCCGCAGGTTGTCATACCAGTAACCGGCGTCCATCGACATCGGGTCGACCCAGTCCCCGGTCAGCGTCGACACCAGGCGGGTGTGACCCTGCTGCGGGGCGACGTCGGCCAGGTCAGCGCGGAGTTGTTCCGCGACGTCCTGCACCGCGACCGAGTGGGAGGCGTAGTCCACCGGGATCAGGCGCGCCCGTACACCGTCGGCCTGGCACGCCTCAACCAGGTCAGCGACCGGCTGCGGCGGACCCGACACCACCACCGTGCCAGGACCGTTCACGGCGGCCACCCCGACACCCGGGAACGCGGCCAGCCGCTCCGTCACCGCGTCGGCGGACAGGTCCACCGACGCCATCGTCCCCGTGCCCCGCAGCACCATCAGCGCCCGCGACCGCAACGCAACAGCCTTCGCCGCATCCTCCAGCGACAGGATCCCCGCCACACACGCGGCGCCGATCTCACCCTGCGAGTGACCGATCACCGCCGCCGGGCTCACCCCGACGTGCCGCCACACCGCCGCCAAAGCGATACCCACGGCCCACAGCACCGGCTGGACGACCTCCACCCGCTCCAACCACGACTCGTCATCCCCGGTCAACACCGACACGATGTCGACATCGAGGTACGGGGCCAGAGCCCGCTGGCACTCCGCCAGCCTCGCGTCGAACACCGGCGTACGACCCACCAGACCCGCCGCCATCCGCGCCGACTGCGCACCCTGACCCGGGAACACGAACACCGCACCCACGCCCGCGCCCGACGCCACACCGGTGGTCACGTTCGCGGCCGGACGACCCGCCGCGACGGCGTCCAGCCCGGCCAGCAGCTCGTCGACGGTTGACCCGACGACGGCCGCCCGGTGGTCGAACGCCGACCGAGTGACCGCCAGGGACCAGCCGACCGCCGCCGGGTCCAGGCCCTCCCGCTCCCGCACGTACGACGCCAGCCGGGCGGCCTGACCGGCCAGGGCGGCCGTCGACCGGGCCGACACCGGCCAGAGGAACGCGTCGGCGGCGACCAGTCCGGGGATGGAGTCGGACGGGTGGCCCTCGGCCGGCTCGGCGGGCTGCTCGATGATCACGTGGGCGTTGGTGCCGGAGATGCCGAACGAGGAGACCGCCGCCCGGCGTACCCGGCCCGTCTCGGGCCACGGCCGCGCCTCGGTCGCCAGTTCGATGGCGCCGGCCGTCCAGTCGACGTGCGGGGACGGCTCGTCCACGTGCAGCGTCGCCGGCACGACCCCGTGCCGCATCGCCAGCACCATCTTGATCACACTGGCCACGCCCGCGGCGGCCTGCGCGTGCCCGATGTTGGACTTCAACGAGCCGAGGAGCAGCGGTTCGGCACCCTCCCGGTCCTGCCCGTACGTGGCCAGCAGCGCCTGCGCCTCGATCGGGTCACCGAGCTTCGTGCCGGTGCCGTGCGCCTCCACCACGTCGATGTCGGCCGTGGACAGCCGGGCGCTCGTGAGGGCCTGGCTGATCACCCGCTGTTGGGCGGGGCCGTTCGGGGCGCTCAGGCCGTTGGAGGCGCCGTCCTGGTTGACGGCGGAGCCGCGTACGACGGCGAGGATCCGGTGGCCGTTGCGGCGGGCGTCGGACAGCCGCTCGACCAGCAGCCAGCCGACGCCCTCGGAGAACCCGGCGCCGTCGGCGGCGGCGGCGAAGGACTTGCACCGGCCGTCCGGGGAGAGGGCCCGCTGCCGGCTCGACCCGATGTACAGGCCCGGGGTGGCCATCACGGTCACGCCGCCGGCCAGGGCCAGGTCGCACTCCCCCGCCCGCAGCGCCTGCACGGCGAGGTGCAGCGCCACCAGGGACGACGAGCAGGCCGTGTCGATGGACACGGCGGGTCCCTCCAGCCCGAGGGTGTACGACACCCGGCCGGACGCGACGGCCGCCGCGCCACCAGTCATCGAGTGCCCCTCGTCGCCGTCCGGCGACATCATCAGCAGGGTGGCGTAGTCCTGCCCGTTGGTGCCGACGAACACCCCGGTCCGGCTGCCGCGCAGCGAGGCCGGGTCGATGCCGGCGGCCTCGACCGCCTCCCAGGAGGTCTCCAGCAGCAGCCGCTGCTGTGGGTCCATGGCGAGCGCCTCACGCGGCGAGATGCCGAAGAAGGCGGAGTCGAAGTCGCCGGCGCCGTCGACGAACCCGCCCTCCCGGGCGTACGAGGTGCCCGGGTGGTCGGGGTCGGGGTGGTAGAGGCGCTCCAGGTTCCAGCCCCGGTCGTCGGGGAAGGGCGCCACGGCGTCCCGGCCGTCCCGCAGCAGCTCCCACAGGTCGTCGGGGTTGCGCACCCCGCCGGGCAGGCGGCAGCTCATCGCCACGATCGCCACCGGCTCCAGTTCCTGGGACTGTGCCTCACTGAGCCGGCGGCGGGTGTCGTGGAGATCAGCCATGACCCGCTTGAGGTAGTCGCGGAGCTTGTCTTCATTGGCCATCGGAGTGCCGCTTCCTGAGCAGGGACGAAGGGGAGCCGGAGCTGGGGTCAGGAGATGCCGAGGTCCTTGTCCACCATGGCGAACAGTTCGTCGTCGGTGGCGTCGTCGAGGTGCCGGCCGATGTCGCTGCCACCGCTGTCCTGGCCGAGCCGGGAGAGCATCGCCTGGAGGCGTACGGTGGCCCGCACCCGCGCCGCCTCGTCCCGTGCCACCACGTCGAGGCTGTCGGCGATCCGGTCGAGATCGTCGAGGAGCGCGGTCGGGGTGACCACGTCGTCGTGGGCGACCTCGGCGAAGAGGTACTCCGCCAGGGTCGTCGGGGTCGGGTAGTCGAAGACCAGCGTGACCGGCAGGGCCACGCCGGTGGCCGAGCCGAGCCGGTTGCGCAGCTCGACGGCGGTGACGGAGTCGAAGCCCAGCTCCCGGAACGCCCGGTGCTCGTCCACCGAGTCGGCGGACGGGTAGTTGAGCACGGCGGCGACCTGGCTGCGGACCAGGCCGAGCAGGACGGCGAGCCGTTCGGCGGCGGGCAGCCCGGCGAACCGCTCCCGCAACGAGTCCGGGCCGTCGCCGGCCTCGACGCCGGCCACCTTCTCGGCCGCCTGGAGCCGGCGGACGTCCGGCAGGTCGCTGATCAGCGGGCCGGGCCGGGTGGCGGTGAAGGCGACGGCGAAGCGTTCCCAGGCCATGTCGGCGATGGTGAGGAACGCCTCGCCGTGGTCCACGGCCTGGTGCAGCGCGGCGATGGCCGCGTCAGGGCTCATCTCGGGTACGCCGTGCCGGTGCAGCAGCTCGCCGAGCGGCCCGTCCGCCATGCCGCCGCCGGCCCAGGCGCCCCAGGCAACGGAGGTGGCGGGCAGGCCGAGACCGCGCCGGTGCTGGGCCAGCGCGTCGAGGAACGCGTTGCTCGGGGCGTAGTTGCCGACGCCGGAGCTGGCCACGCTGCCGGCGAACGACGAGAACATGACGAACGCGGACAGGTCCAGGTCGAGGGTCAGCTCGTGCAGGTTGTACGCGACGTCGACCTTGGCCTGGAGCACCCGCTCGATCTGCTCCAGCCGGATGTCGTTGATCATGGCGTCGTCCAGCACGGCGGTGGCGTGCACGACCGTGGTGAGCGGGTACTCGGCGGGGATCGCGCCGATCAGGTCGGCCAGCGCGTCCCGGTCGGAGGCGTCACAGGCCACCACGGTGGCCTGTGCGCCCAGCGCGGTGAGCTCGTCGAGGAGCTGCTGGGCGCCCGGCGCGGCCATGCCCCGCCGGCTGACCACGACGATGTTCTCCACCCCGCTGCGGGCCAGCCAGCGGGCGGCGTGCCCGCCGAGCGCGCCGGTGCCGCCGGTGACCAGCGCCGTACCGAACGGCTGCCAGGGGTTCGCGGGCTGGCTGTCGCCGAGCGGGACGCGGGTGAGCCGCCGGGCGAGCAGGCCGCCGGGGCGTACCGCGATCTGGTCCTCCTCCCCGGCGGCGGTGAGGGCCGCGACCAGCAGGGCGGCGGAGCGTTCCTCGACGGCCTCGGGCAGGTCCACGAGGCCGCCCCAGCGCTGCGGGTGCTCCAGCGCGGCGACCCGGCCGAAGCCCCACACCAGCGACTGCACCGGCGAGCGCAGCAGGTCGGTGCGGCCGACGGACACGGCGCCGGAGGTGACGCTCCACATGGGGGCGCGCAGGCCGATGTCGCCGAGGGCCTGGAAGAGCGCGACGGTGGCGGCGAAGCCGCCGGGCACGGACGGGTGCAGCGGGTGGGCCAGCTCGTCGAAGGCGAGCAGCGAGACGACGCCGGTCACCTCGGCGGCCCCCTGGTCCCCGCCCGGCGCCGCGGCGAGCGCCTCCTGCAGCAGCTTGCCGAGCAGGTCGCGGTCGACGTCGCTGGTAGAGACCTCCACCGGGACGAGGGTCGCGCCGGCCGCCGTGAACGCCTCGACGCAGGCGTCCTGCCAGGGCTCGATGATGTCGCCGGTCGGCATGACGACGACCCAGGTGCCGCTCATGCCCCGGTTGGTGACGCCGGTCAAAGGCTTCCAGGTGTCCTGGTAGCGCCAGCTGTCGATGTCAGACTGCCGGCGGCGCTGCCGGCGCCAGGAGGTGAGCAGCGGCAGGGCCGGGAGCAGCGCATCGAGGGCCTCGTGCGCGGGGGTGTCCTCGGTGGCGACGGTCTCGGCGAGGGCGGTGAGGTCACCGCGTTCCACGGCGGCCCAGAAGCTCGCGTCACTCGGGTCTGCCACTCCCTGGAGCAGGCTCTCCAGGTCAACGCCGCCGCTGCCGTCCAGCCAGTACCGCTGGTGGTCGAAGGCGTACGTGGGCAGCGCCACGACGTCCGTCTCGGCGAGGACGGCCGTAAGGTCGACGGGCAGGCCGATGGCGTGCGCGGTAGCTAGGTTCGTCAGCAGCCGCGTCGGGTCGTCGTCGCCCCGGCGCAGGCTGCCCAGGATGTGGCCGGTGACGCCGGCGTCGTCCAGGATCGCCGTGACCGGCATGGTCAGCACCGGATGCGGGGAAATCTCCACAAACGTCGTGTGACCCGCCGCGACGGCGACCCGCACGGCCGCATCGAACTGCACCGTCTGCCGCAGGTTGTCATACCAGTAACCGGC